>JAQGMQ010000293.1 GCA_028292305.1 Rhodoferax sp. | reverse complement strand
GGCCAACGTCAGCCTGGCTGCCTGATCTGAGGCGGACGCGGCGCGCCGCAGCGCGCCGGCCGAAGTTTCGGGCACACGCCCGACCTGCCGGCTTGACTTGGTCCTCCTTCAGGACCAGGCCAAGCCGGCAGCTTCGTTTGTGGCGCCCCGCGCGCAGTGCCGCACCGCATCAGACCGCGTCGGCTAAAAAAACTAGCGCAAATGTGCGCACAACACACCCAAACCCGACCGAACCGGCACAGAATCGCGCAGTTTCCGCCCACGCAGCCGTCGTGCCACGCCCGGCCCGGCGGGCCTGCACCCGGGCGGCGCAAAGGCGGTGCAGATGCTTCGAGGCGCGAAAAAATGCTTGCCCCAGGTGGCGCTGGTCTGGGCCATGGCCGTCGCCGCCGCCCTGGGCGGGGCGGCCAGCGCCGCGGACTTCGTCTACACCGTGCAGCCCGGCGACCACCCCTGGAACCTGGCCGAGCGTTATCTCAACAAGCCCGCGCTGAGCCTGGAGCTGCGCCGGCTCAACCGCATTCCCGACGACCGCCGCGTCATGCCCGGCACGCGGCTGCGCATCCCGCAGGCCTGGCTGAAGCTTGAGACGGCGCAGGTGCGGCTGCTGGCTGCCACGGGCGAGGTCAGCCTGCAGACCGGCAACGATGCGCCACTGCGCCAGCCTGAAGCCGGCGCCCTGCTGCAGGCGCCGCTGGTGCTGCGCACCGGGCCCACCGGCAGCGCCAGCCTGCAGTTCGCCGACGGCTCGCTGGTGCTGGTGCGGCGCGATTCGGAAGTCCGGCTGCTGCAGGCGCAAACCCGTCCGCTGGGCCGGGCCAGCCTGGTCACGCTGGACCTGGTGCGCGGCGGGCTCGAGAACCAGGTGACGCCGGTGGGTGCCAGCGGCGGGCGTTTTGAAATCCAGACGCCGGCCGCGGTGGCGGCGGTGCGCGGCACGGTGTTCCGGGTGCAGGTTGCGCCCGCGCCACCGGGCGCAGTGGCCCAGGGACCGGTGCTGCGCACCGAGGTGCTGGTTGGGGCCGTGGCCGTGGCCAACACCAGCGGGCAGGTCACTGCGCAGGCCGACCAGGGCAGCGTGACCCAGGCCGGCCAGGCGCCCATGGCACCCGTCCCGCTGTTGCCCGGGCCCGACCCGACCGGCTGGCCCGAGCGCATCGAGCGTCTGCCGATCGACCTGCCGATGGCCCCCGTAGCCGGCGCGGCCGCGTACCGCACCTTGGTGGCGCCGGCGGCGGCGGCAGCCGGGTTCGCCGTGATCACCTCCGACGAGACCTCGCCGGCCGCGCGCATCCGTGCCCGCGACGTGGAAGACGGCCACTACCGGCTGCAGGTGCGCGCCATCGACGCCAACGGACTGGAAGGTCGGTCGACCGAACACACGGTGGTGGTGCACGCCCGGCCCGAGCCGCCGCTGTTGATCGCGCCTGAACCCGATGCCGCCAGCACCGCCGAACGGCCGGCGTTCCGCTGGACCGAAGCCGACCCGACAAGGCGCTACCGGCTGCAGATCTTCACTGTCGATGGCACCCAGCCGCTGGACGAACAGCTGCTGGACGTGGCCACGGCGCAGGCGGCGCAGGACTTGCCCGTCGGCCTCTACCGCTGGCGCGTGGCCGCCATCGACCCTGCCAAAGGCCAGGGGCCTTGGGGCGACTTTCAGACCTTCCGTCGCGTGTTGCCCGGCCCGGGCGTGCAGATCGCGCCGCCGGAAGACGGCCGCCTGGCGCTGCGCTGGACGGCCCAGCCGCAGACCGCGCGCTACCGGCTGCAGGTGGCGCGCGAGAACAGCTTCGCCACGCCGCTGGTGGATGTGGAGACCGCCACGCCGCAGTACGCCCTGGAGGGCCTGGCGCCCGGCCTGCACCACGTGCGCGTACGGGCCATCGGCGAAGACGGCTACACCGGCCCCTGGGGCGGCACGCAGACCTTCAGCGTGCCCGAGCCGCGGCGTAATTACTGGCCCGCATTGTGGTTGCTGATACCCGCCTTGGTGCTGCTCTGAACCCACCGCCCACGATGGCCGTCCCGCCGCCCCGGCGTCTTGCGGTGCGGTGGTTGCGGCGCGTCGGCTGGTGGCTGGCCGGCGTGGCCACCGCCGCGTTGCTGGCCTGGCTCCATCCGCCCGGCGTGCAGCGTCTTGATCTGCTGGCCTACGACCTGATGCTGCCGACCCGGCCGGCCTCGGCCGAAGCGCCGGTGGTGGTGGCCATCGACGACGCCAGCCTGGCCGCGCTGGGTCGCTGGCCCTGGCCGCGCGGCGTGCATGCGGCCCTAATCGACCGGCTGGGTGAAGCCGGCGCGGCCGGCATCGGCCTGGCGGTGCTGTTTGCCGAGCCCGACACGCAACAGCCCGCGGGCGATGCAGCCTTGACCGAAGCCAGCCTGCGCCAGGGCCGCGTGGTGCTGGCCGCCGCGCCGGCCTCGCGCAACGCTGGCAGCACCGCCCAAAGCGATGGCGTGGCCGCCGGCGCCGCAAATCCGGTGGACCTGGCGGGGCTGCAAGTCGCGCAGCAGGTGCCGCGTGGCCATGTGGACGCCGAGATCGACGTGGACGGCGAGACGCGCAGCTTTTTCCTGCGCGCCGGCCCCGGGCGCGATGGCCTGCCGGCGCTGGCCCAGGCCGTGCTCGAGGCCATGTCGGCGTATCCCTCACAGCCCACACCCACACCTTCGCCCTCGCCCTCGCCTGCCGCCGCCTCGCAGCCAGACCCATCCCCGCGCAGTTGGGTCCGCCGCAATGAAATCCTGCTGCCGCGCACCACCGGCATCACCGTGCTGTCGTTCGCCGATGCGTTGCGTTCACCCGCGGCACTGGCGCCGGTGGCCGGGCGCGCGGTGTTCGTCGGCGTGACCGCCAGCGGGCTCGGCGCCGAGCTCAACACCCCGCTCGCGCCCGCGCACACGCTGTTGCCCGCCGTGCTGTTCCATGCCCAGGCCTTCGACGTGCTGCAGAGCCACGCGGGCATCCAGCGGGCCGATGCGTCCCTGGTGTTTGCGTTGGCGCTGCTGGCGGTGAGCGCGCTGGCGCTTTGGCCGCCGCACCAGGGCCGGCGCGTGCTGCTGGCCGGCGTGCTGCTGTGCCTGCCCGTGGCCATCAGCGCGCTGCTGCTGGCCACCGCCCAGCTGTGGCTGCCGCCGGCCATGGCCACGCTGGCCCTGGCGGTGGCCATGGGCTGCTGGCTCGCGCGCCGGCTGCGCCGGCTGAACCGGCAACTGGTGCGCTCACGCCAACACGCCCAGGCCACGCTGCAGGCCATCGACGATGCGGTGATCACGGTGGACGCCCACGACCAGCGCATCCGCTTCGCCAACGCCACGGCAGCGCGGCAATCCGGCGCGCTGAACCTGGCGGGCCGTCCGCTGGCGGCCGGTTATCCGCTGGACGGCGACAGCATGCAACGGCTGTGCGACGCGGTGGCCGCCTGCCTGGCGCGGCAGGCGCGGGTGCACCTGACCGAGCTGCTGCAACTGCGCACGCCGAACGGCCCGCGTGCGCTCCGGGCCACCGCCAGCCCGCTGCACAGCCCCGAGGGCCGGCTGGACGGTGCGGTGCTGGTGTTCACCGACGTGACCGAAGCCCTGGCCGCGGCGCGCGAGCTGGACCGGGCCGCAAGTCATGACCCGTTGACCGGCCTGCCCAACCGCACCCTGCTGCACGAACGGCTGGCGCTGACGCTGTCACGCGTGCAACGCCGCGGCAGCGAGGCGGCGATCCTGTTCCTCGACCTGGACCGCTTCAAGCACATCAACGACAGCCTGGGCCACCGCACCGGCGACGAAGTGCTGAAGGTGCTGTCGCAGCGGCTGCGCGACCTGTGCCGCGACACCGACACCGTGGCCCGATGGGGTGGCGACGAGTTCGTGCTGGTGCTGGAAGACATCGGTGGCCATGAAGGCGCCACTGCGGCCGCGGCCAAGGTGGTGGAGGCGCTGGCGCAGGACATCCAGCTCGGCGCGGCCTTCAACCACATGCGCCTGCCCAGCGCGGCCAGCGTGGGCGTGGTGCTGGTGCCGCAGGACGGCATCGACATGGAAGATCTGCTGTCCAAGGCCGACATGGCCATGTACCGCGCCAAGGCGCAGCCGCGCGCCAGCTTCCAGTTCTGGTCGAATGCCATCAACACCCGCATGCACGACCGGCTGGCGCTGGAGATGGAGCTGCGCCAGACCTTGCGCGAGCAGCGCTTCGTGATGCACTACCAGCCGCAGTTCGCGTTCCAGGACCGGCGGCTGGTGGGCATGGAGGCGCTGATGCGCTGGCAGCGCACGCCGGCCCAGCTGGTGCCCCCGGCCGGTTTCATCGCCGTGGCCGAAGAGTCGGACCTGATCGTCGACATGGGCGCCTGGGCCGTGCTGGACACCGCGCGCCAGATCGCCACCTGGCTGCGCGCCGGGCGCCAGGTGGTGCCGGTGGCGGTGAACCTCTCGGCCCGCCAGTGCCTGAACCGCGACATCGTGCAGGTGCTGCGCGCGGCGCTGGCCGAGACCGGCATCCCGCCGCGTCTGTTGCGCCTGGAGATCACCGAGAGCACCGCCATGTCGGACGCCGACCAGGTGATCGGCCTGCTGCGCGAGGTGCGGGCGCTGGGGGTCGGCCTGTCGCTGGACGACTTCGGCACGGGTTATTCGTCGCTGGCGTACCTGAAGCGGTTTCCGATCGACGAGCTCAAGATCGACCGCTCCTTCGTGCGCGACATCGCCCGCGACCGGCACGACGCGGCCATCGTGCGGGCCACCATCGTGCTGGCCCATGGCATGGGCCTGAAGGTCGTGGCCGAAGGGGTGGAGAACGAGGCGCAGAGCGATTTCCTGAATGCCGAGGCCTGCGACACGGCGCAGGGTTTCCTGTTCAGCCGGCCGCTGCCGCTGGACGGCGTGACGCGGCTGCTGTCCTGACCGGGCCGCGGCTTTACACGGCGCCACCAGGCCGCGTCCAACGCGGCAGCGCCGGCAACGGCACAATGCGCCAGTCCACCGCACACGGCGTGGACAAAAAACATACAACAGTCAAGGAGCAAACGTGAATCCCATCGAAAAGCAAACCATCTCCAAGATCAGTTGGCGGCTCTTGCCGCTGCTGATGATTTCCTACTTCATCGCCTACCTCGACCGCGTGAACCTCGGCTTTGCCGGCGCGGCCATGTCCAAGGATCTCGGCTTTACCTCGGCCGTTTTCGGCAGCGCGGCCGGCATCTTCTTCATCGCCTATTTCCTGTTCGAGGTGCCGAGCAACATGGCGCTGGAGCGTTTCGGCGCGCGCCGCTGGATCGCCCGCATCATGTTCAGCTGGGGCATCATCTCGGCCGCGCAGGCCTGGGTGGGCGGGGCCACCAGCTTCAACGTCATCCGCTTCCTGCTCGGCATCGCCGAAGCCGGTTTCTTCCCCGGCGTGATCTTCTACATCACGCTGTGGTTCCCGGCGGCCTACCGCGCGCGCATCGTCGGCTGGTTCATGTTCGCCATCCCGATCTCCACCGTGATCGGCTCGCCGATCTCGGGCTTCATCCTCAACATGGAAGGCGTGGGCGGCATGCACGGCTGGCAATGGCTATTCATCCTGGAAGCCATACCGGCACTGGTGCTGACCCTGTTCGTGCTGATGTACCTGCCCGACGGCCCGAAGGACGCCAAGTGGCTCAGCACCGAGGAGCGCACCTGGCTGCAAGGCACGCTCGACGTGGAACGCAAGAACCGCGAGGCGCTGAACCACATCACCTGGAAGCAGTCGCTCGGCAACCCGCGCATCATCGCGCTGGGCTTCGTCTACATGGGCATCACCGTGCCGCTGTACGGCCTGAGCTTCTTCTTGCCGCAGATCATCAAGGGCTTCGGCGGGCTGGGCAACGTGGAGATCGGCTTCATCAACGCCTTCCCCTACCTGATCGGCGCCATTGCCATGGTGTTCTGGACCCGCTGGTCGGACGCGCGGCGCGAACGCAAGTGGTTCGTGCTGGTGCCGCTGCTGTGCATCTTCGTCGGCCTGATGGCCGCGGCCGAGATCTCGTCGCCCGCGCCCAAGATGGCGGCCGTGACCCTGGCGGCGTTCGGCATCTTCTGCGCGCTGCCGACTTTCTGGACCTTGCCCACGGCGATCCTCAGCGGCACGGCGGCGGCCACCGGCATCGCCTGGATCAACTCGATCGGCAACCTCGGCGGCTACATCGGCCCGACGATCTTCGGCACGCTGCGCGACAAGATGGGCAACGACATCTATGCGGTGATGTTCCTGGCCTGCCTGTCGCTGCTGGCGTTCGTGCTGGTGCTGGTCATCGGGCACGACAAACGCTCGGAGCTGACCACCGCCCAGGCAACCGCCTGAGCCGCGGCCGGATCTTTAGACAATTTGGTAGTTAAGAACGAACTATTAAATCGTTCTCAAAAGGCCATCGCGTCCCTACATTCTCTTCACTCGCCCGCATGCCGCGGGCTTCGAAGAATTTTGTAGATGGATGTGATGACCATGACCACTGTAGTTTCAGAACCTCGTATTGCCGCACCCGCCACCGCCGGGTGCGCGCAAGCCTTCGAGATCCGCCCATTCGACGCGCCACTCGGCGCCGAGGTGATCGGGCTCGACCTGTCTGCACCGATCACCGACGCCGACTTCGAACGCATCCACCGCGCCCATTTGGACCATCACGTGCTGGTGTTCCGCGACCAGCGCATCACGCCGGCCGAGCAGATTGAATTCAGCCGCCGCTTCGGCCCGCTGCAGATCCATGTGCTGCGCCAGTTCCAGCTGCCGGGCCACCCCGAGATCCTGCGCATCTCCAACATCCTCGAGAACGGCCAGCCCATCGGCCTGGGCGATGCCGGCCACTTCTGG
>JAQGMQ010000335.1 GCA_028292305.1 Rhodoferax sp. | reverse complement strand
AGGCCACCCTGGCCGTGGCGCACCGCGACATGCCCGGTTTTGGCGAGCAGATGCGCCAGATCAGCCTCAAGTTCGTGCCCACCGCCATCCTGTCGCGCCAGACCGCCGTGGTGCGCGGCCAGTGCCTGATCATCAACCTGCCCGGGCAGCCCAAGGCCATCGCCGAAACGCTGGAAGGCGTGCTGGGCGTGGCCGGCGAGCCCATCGTGCCGGGCATCTTCGCGGCCGTGCCGTATTGCATCGACCTGATCGGCGGGCCGTATCTAGAGACCCATGAAGCGGTGTGCAACGCGTTCAGGCCGAAGACGGCGGTGCGGCTGGGCAATTGAATGTTGGTCCAGAAAATCGCCGCTTTCAGCGATGGCGATGTCGGCGGCAACCCTGCGGGTGTGGTACTGGCCGACGCCTTCCCCAGCGCGGCGGAAATGCAATGCATCGCGGCTGACGTCGGATTTTCAGAGACCGTTTTCGCTACGCGTTTGAACGATGGGCACGACGGGTGGCGGGTGCGCTTTTTCTCGCCCGAGAACGAGGTGCCGTTCTGCGGCCACGCAACCATTGCACTCGGGGCAGCCCTCGCCTTGCGGCATGGCGACGGCGTATTCAGACTCACGCTGAATCAAGCACAAATCACCGTCGAAGGGCGCCGCAACGGCGAGTTGCTGGCGGCCGCGTTGCAGTCGCCGCCAACACGTAGTCAGCCTGCGCCTCAAGCGCTTGTCACGGCGGCACTTGCACTGTTCGGCTACACCACCGACGACCTCGATCCACGCATTGCACCGGCCTTGGCGCACGGCGGTGCAGACCATCTGGTGTTGGCCTTGCGAACCCGCGGCGCCCTCGCCGCCATGCGGTACGAACTTGCCGCAGGCCGCGAATTGATGCAAGCCGCGGGCCTTGTCACCGTTCTGCTCGCGTTTGCTGAAGCGCCACAGCGTTTTCACAGCCGCAATCCGTTTGCGTCCGGCGGCGTTTATGAGGACCCAGCCACCGGTGCCGCCACTGCCGCGCTCGCCGGCTATCTCAGAGACATCGCCTGGCCGCACGCTGGCGGTATCGATGTCGTGCAGGGTGAGGACATGGGCATGCGGTCTCTGCTGCGCGCGGACATTCCGGTGGAACCCAATAGCTCGATCCGCGTCTCGGGCACGGCCCGGCAGATGGTGGGCTAGCTACGCTCAGAGCGGGCCGCAACGCCTTCTGAACTTGTTCTGCCCTGGCTTACTTCCCCACCAACTCGTTGAGCTTGGCCGCTTCAAAACATTCGCTGCGCGCCGCATCTCCCGGCACGCAGTCGGTGCTGGATTCGCTTTGCGACAGCTTTTCGATGGCCTGCCACAACAGGGCGATCTGGTGGTCCTGCGCCGAAGCGGTGTCGATCAGGCCGCGCATGGCCTGGCTCAACGGGTCGTCTTCGGGCGTGACGCCGTAGGCGGAGAAGCGGCGGCTGGTCATGGCGGCATCGCCGGCGCCCGCGTTGTCCTTGGGCATGATGATGCGCGCCGGGATGCCCACCGCCGTGGCGCCGGCCGGCACGGGCTTGATCACCACCGCGTTCGAGCCGATCTTGGCGCCGTCGCCCACGGTGAAGCCGCCGAGCACTTTTGCCCCAGCGCTGACCACCACGTCGCGACCCAACGTCGGGTGGCGCTTGGCGCCTTTGTAGAGCGACGTGCCGCCCAGCGTGACGCCCTGGTAGATGGTGCAGCCGTCGCCGATTTCAGCGGTCTCGCCCACCACCACCCCCATGGCATGGTCGAAGAAGACCCGTTCGCCGATCACCGCCGCGGGGTGAATCTCGATGCCTGTGAGCCCGCGCGCGATGTGCGAGATGAATCGCGCCAACCACTTCCAGCCGTGCCGCCAGCACCAGTGCGCGCGCCGGTGCAGCACCAAGGCGTGCAGGCCGGGGTAACACGTCAGCACTTCCCAGGTCGTGCGCGCGGCGGGGTCGCGGTCGAGGATGCACTGGATGTCGGAGCGGAGGCGGGAAAACATGCGCGGAGTCTAGTCGTTTGGAAGGGTCGCCGCTGGCACCGAAGGCACGGCGGATTTCGCCTTGCCCGCAGTCTGCAGCATGGCCTTGGCGATGCCGCGCAGGATGTGGATTTCCTCGACCGTGGGCGCGGCGCGGTTGAACAGCTGGTTGAGCCGCGGCATGAGCTTCTTGGGTGCGGCCGGGTCCAGGAAATCGATGGCGGCCAGGGCTTCCTCCAAGTGGGTGAGCATGCCGCCGTCCTGGCGCGCGTCGGCGTGGACCGGGGCGGGGGTGGCCGCTGTCACGTCGAAGCCGCCGAGGGCCATGCGCCATTCATAGGCGATCAGCTGCACCGCCGCCGCCAGGTTCAGGGAGCCGAACTTCGGGTTGGTGGGAATGCTCAGCGCCACGTTGCAGCGGTAGACGTCTTCGTTTGCCATGCCGAACCGCTCGCAACCGAACAGGAAGGCCATGCCACCCTCGGCTTGGCCGACCGGGCCGGACGCACCGGCCTCGCGTTGCAACAGCTCGAAATGTTCACGCGGCGCCCGCGTGGGCGGGCCGAAATCGCGCGGCGTCATCGCCGTGGCGCAGAGGTGGGTCATGCCGTCCAGGGCTTCGTCGAGCGTGGCCACGATGCGCGCCTTGTCGAGCACGTCGAGCGCACCGCTGGCGCGCTGGATGGTTTCCTGGCGGCGCAGCACGTTGGGCCAGCGCGGCGCGACCAGCACCAGGTCATCGAACCCCATGACCTTGAGCGCGCGCGCGGCGGCGCCGACGTTGCCGGCATGGCTGGTCTGGATGAGGATGAATCGGGTTTTCATGGAGGCGACGGGCCGCGCGGCGGCGCCGGAACAGGGCTGGATCGAGGCCGGGACAGGCCG
>JAQGMQ010000298.1 GCA_028292305.1 Rhodoferax sp. | reverse complement strand
GTGTACGTCGATGAAATCCGCACGCGCAACCTCGAGCTGGCGGCCGAATACCTGCTGATGGCGGCGATGCTGATCGAGATCAAGTCACGCATGCTGCTGCCGCCCAAACACGTGGCGGAAGGCGAAGAAGCCGAAGATCCGCGCGCCGAACTCGTGCGCCGCCTGCTCGAATACGAACAGATGAAGCTCGCCGCCGCGCGCCTCAACGCCCTGCCCCAGCATGGCCGCGACTTCCTCAAGGCGCAGGTCTACATCGAACAGTCGCTGCAGCCGCGTTTTCCCGACGTGCACCTGGTCGACCTGCAGGAAGCCTGGGCCGACATCCTGAAGCGCGCCCGGCTGGTGCAGCACCACAAGATCAGCCGCGAAGAACTTTCGGTGCGCGAACACATGAGCTACGTGCTCAAACGCCTGCAGGGCCGCAAGTTCGTCGAATTCGAGGAGCTGTTCGACCCGGCCAAGGGCATGTCGGTGCTGGTGGTGACCTTCATCGCCCTGCTCGAACTCGGCAAGGAAACCCTGATCGAGATCACCCAGGCCGAGGCCTTTGCGCCGATCTACGTGCGGCTGGCCTACTCGCCGGCCTGAGCCTCACGCGGGCGCCAGCCGGCGCCAACCGGCAACTCACCCCGGGCTGCGCTGCATGCCCCGCGCCGAACGCATCAGCACATCGCGCCGGCGCTCATACACCAGGATGAAACTCGCGGCGCGCGCATGCAGCAGCCGGTACTTGGCCACCGCGCGGTTGATCAGCGTGATGGCCTCGGCTTCGAGCCCGAACTCGATCGGCACGCTCCACGGTGCCCGTGCCGGGTCGCCGCTGGTCACGCGGCTCTCGGCACCGAAACGCGCAAAGGCCTTCTCGGGCTCGGCCCCGAGCCGCTGGTGCGAACCATTGCGGCGTGTGCCCGCCCGGTTGGCAGCAGCCTCGCGCGCCAGGTCTTCCAGAATGTCTTCGGCCGTCTGTGCCAGCGTGATGACTTCGCGGTATTCACGCAACTCGAGGAACAGCGCAATGGCCACGCGCAGCTGCGTGACGGCGAGTTCGAGACGGTTCGGCGGTGGATTTTGCATGGTGGCAGGCCGGCAGGTCGGCGAAATGGCTGGATCGATGGGAGACATGGCAAGAACGGGCGGCACGCCTCAAGGCAGGTGCTGCGCCGCGTGCCCGGCAATGGCGCCGGCGGTGGTCAGCCAGCAGCTGTCGCGCTGCCCGGCGATGTGCGCCAGCGCGCGGCGCAGGTGCCGGATGCGGTGAGGCTGGCCGGCGATCATGGCGTGCAGCGAAATGCCCATCACCAGCGGTTGCTCGCGCGACTGCAGCGTCATCTCCTCGAACTGGTCGATCACCATGTCGGCAAAATCCCGCGCGCCCATGTGGCGGCCGATGATGGCCGCGCTGTCGTTCAACTCCTGCGGATACGGCACCGACAGAATGCGGCCCTGGCGTGTCGCCAGCCACACCGGCTGGTCGTCCATGCACCAGTCGAGCACGTAGCCGTAGCCAGCCTCTTGCAGCAGGTCGGGCGTGAGCGCGGTCTCGGCGATCCAGGGGCTGAGCCAGCCGGCGGGCCGCCGGCATTCGTGCTCGGCGATGGTGGCCGTGACCTCGGCGATCAGCGCGCGTTCGTCGTTCTCGGCCAGGTCGGCCTGGTGTTCCGAGTTGCTGCGGCCATGGGCGGCCACGTCGGCACCATAGGCACGGAACGCATCGAGCAGCGGGCCGCAACCGGCGTACAGCGCCGAATTCACCAGCAGCGATACCGGCAACTCCAGCGAGCGAAACAACGCCAGCAGTCGCCATGCGCCTACGCGGTTGCCGTATTCGCGCCAGCTGTTGTTGAGCACGTCGGGCCCGGGGATGCCCGGCACCAAGTCTTCGACCAGGCCTTCGCCGAATGCATATTGTTCGAGGTTCAAAGCCACGTACACAGCCAGGCCGCGGCCTTGCGGCCACGCAAAGAACGGCCGGCGGTCGATCGGGCTGTCGGCATAACGGCCGTGGTGGCGCAGCGGAAAGTTGGCGAGTGGCATGGTGGTTTCCTGGTTCGGTTTTGATTTGGAACGGGCGGGCTCAGCGCGTGAACACCCGGCCCCAGGCACTGGCGCGCGCGGTGTCCACGCCGGCCAGCCGCAGCGCGTGCCAGACCGCCATCGACACCGAGTCGTAGATGGGAATGCCGAGCTCGTGTTCCATCTCGGCCACCAGCGGCGCGGCCGGGAAATTGGTGCAGAAGGCGACGATGGCTTCGGGCCTGGCGCGTGCGGCGTCGCGCAGCATGGCGACGATTTCGGACTCGGGAATCTGCGAGAAGGAATAGTTGTCGGTGCGGCCCGCGTTGCGCGCGGCCACACAGTCGTAGCCGGCGCGGCCGAAGGTGGCGACGATGCGGTCGCGGTAGGCATCGGCATACGGGCAGACCAGCGCAAAACGCCGCAGCTTGTCTTCACGGAACACCGCGTCGATGGCCAGCGTGGAGGTGGTGCACGGCGCGCCGGTGCGTGTCTGGACGCGGGCTGCCAGGTCGTGGTCGAGTGCGAAGTCCAGGCTGCCGCCCTTGCTGCCGTTCCAGGCCACCACGTCGAGCTGTGCGTCGGCCAGCAGGCCGGCGGCCGTGAGCATGTTGTCGAAGTCATAACTGGTGGGGAACGGATCGACCGCGCCCACCACCGAGGTGCGTGAGAAATGCGCCGACACCTCGGGCAGGTGGCGCAGGATGCCCAACGTGACGCGTTCCACCACGGTGTTGGCCGACGGCGTGATCCAGCCGATGAATTTGGTCGGCGCGGCGAAGCCTGCGCGGGGCGAAAGCTCGGCGATGGGGTGTGATGGGTCGGTTGGCATGGTCCGGTTTTTCATTTAAGCATGCTATCTTTAAACAAATAGCATGCAATCTTGATGCCAGGGCT
>JAQGMQ010000289.1 GCA_028292305.1 Rhodoferax sp. | reverse complement strand
GACATGCAGCAGCCGGATGGCCAGACGCTGTCGGCGCAAGACATCGTGACGCGGACCGCCACGGTGCTGCAGGGCCGGTTTGCCACGCTGTGCAGCGTCGACGAGGCACTGGCCCGTACACACACTGCAAAGGCGGCCCCATGAGTACGCCGATCCGCATCGCCATACTGGCGTTCGATGGCGTCGAAGCGCTCGACCTGGCCGGGCCTTTCGAGGTCTTCACCACCGCCGCACGCATGGCCCGGCGCATCGCACCCGACGCCCTGGATGGCGCAGCGACCTGGCAGGTGGACTGCGTGGCGCGCACGCTGGCGCCGGTGCAGGCCCGCGCCGGCTTGCGGCTGCTGCCGTCGCTGGATTTCGCGCAATGTGCGTCGGCCGACCTGCTGATCGTGCCCGGTGGCGTGGTCGACGAGGCGGCAGCCTGCGCGGCAACGCGGGCCTGGGTGGCGCAAGTGGCCGCCGGGAGCGCCATCACGGCCTCGGTCTGCACTGGCGCCTTCATCCTGGCGGCCAGCGGGGTCATCACATCCCACCGCGTAACGACCCACTGGGAAGACACCGACGACCTGCGCCGGCAATTCCCCGCGCTGCAGGTGGAGACCGGGGTGCGCTGGGTGGACGAAGGCCGCACGGTGACTTCCGCCGGCATCAGCGCGGGTATCGACATGAGCCTGCACCTTGTCGGGCGCCTGGCGGGTGCGGCGCTTTCCGAACGCACGGCGCGGCAGATGGACTACCCGTGGCAGCCCGAATGACATGAACAGCCCGCCACGACCACCCATCGCGGTTCACTTCGTCTTGTTGCCCGACAGCCTGATCCTCGATTGGGCCGGCCCGGCAGAGGCCTTGCGGATCGGCAACCAGCTATGCCTTGCCCAAGGCCTGCCGCCAGCCTTCAGCCTGCATTTTGTCGGGCCGCAGGCGCAGGCCGTGTCGTCGGTCGGCGCCGTGATTGCCGGCATCACACCGCTGCCGGCCTTGCAGGCGACCGACGAAGCATCACCCTGCCACTGGGTCGTGCTGGTCGGCCAACCGGGCAGCAGCATCGCCCTCGACAGTCCGGCAGCGCTCGACGTGCTGCACTGGCTGCGCGGCCTGCGGCTGGAGGCAGGTCGGCTCGAATTGATGTGCATCTGCGCGGGCACGCTGATCGCGGCCCGTGCCGGCCTGCTGGCGGGCCGCCGCGCCACCACGCACCACCAGCATCTGGACGAGCTGCGCGGTGCCGAGGCCAACTGCGAGGTGGTGGCCAACCGCGTGTTCGTGGAAGACGGTCCGGTGTTCAGCAGCGCGGGTGTGACCACCGGGATCGACCTGGTGCTGCACCGCATGGCCGCGGTCTGCGGCGAGGCGCTGGTCGCGCAGGTGGCGCAAACCATGGTGGTGGCGCTGCGCCGCGGGCCGAACGACCCCGAGCTGTCGCCCTTTCTGCAGCACCGCAACCACATGCACCCGGCCCTGCACCGCGTGCAGGACGCGATCAGCCTGCGGCCCGCGGCTGAGTGGACCGTGCCGCGCATGGCCGAACTGGCCCATGTGTCGCCGCGGCACCTGACCCGGCTGTTCGTGGCCCACGCAGGCATCGCGCCGCTGCACTATCTGCGCGGCCTGCGCCTGGCCTCGGCCGAAGCCGTGTTGCGGGCGGGCGGCGGCAACGTGACGCAGGCGGCGGCGCAGGCAGGCTTCAGTTCGGACGCACAACTGCGGCGCACCTGGCGGCAATTCGGCAAGGCCGATACGCCTTCGGAGCGCAAGCCGCAGCCTGCGTCGGTGCCGGAATGAACGCCTAGCGCCGGGGCGCGTCTTCGTGCGAAGTGGCCGCCGTCGCCATTTGCGCCAGCACCTTGTCGATGCGTTTTCCGTCCAGGTCGACCACCTCGAAAATCCAGCCGGCGCATTCGATGCGTTCACCCACGCCGGGCATCTGGCCCGAGACCGACATCAGCAAACCGGCCACGGTGTTGTAGCGGCCGCGGCCGTCTTCGGGCAGGTCCTTGATCTCGAGCCGGCTCTTGAGTTCGCTCACCGGCATCAGGCCGTCGAGCAGCCAGCTGCCGTCTTCGCGCTGGAAGGCCCAGGCATCGGCCGGCGCGCCAGGCTGCAGTTCGCCGGTGATGGCTTCCAGCAAGTCGCGCGGCGTCATCAGGCCCTGCACCACGCCGTATTCGTCGACCACAAACACCATGCGGCCCGACTTGGCGCGAAACTGCTCCAGCAGCTCCATGCCGCTCAAGGTCTCGGGCAGGAAGGCCGCGGGCAGCACATGCGGCTCGACCGGACCGGGGTGGTCCGGCCCGAGTTCCAGCAGCCGACCGACGCTGATCACGCCGACCACGTCGTCCAGCGAACCCCGGCACACCGGGTACCAGGAATGGGCGCCATGGCCGATGCCGCTGCCGGCCTGCTGCAGGCATTGCACGATGCTGTGCGAAGCGTCGAGCCACTCCACGTCGGCGCGCGGCACCATCAGCGAGGTCAGTGGCCGGTCGTCCAGGCGGAACACGTTCTGCACCATCTGGTGTTCATGCTCCTCGATCACGCCCGCGTCCACGCCCTCCTCCAGGCTGGCCACGATTTCCTCTTCCGTCACCGAGCGGCCGGCGCTGTTGTCGATGCGCAGCAGTTTCAGCACGGCGTGGGTGCTGAGCGACAGCAACTTGACGAAGGGCTTGGCGCCCGTGGCCACCCAGGTCATGGGCCGCGACACCCAGCGCGCCACCGGCTCGGGATACAGCTGGCCGATGCGCTTGGGCACCAACTCGCCGAAGACGATGGTGATGAAGGTGATCACCGTCACCACGACAGCCGTGGCGGTGATGTCGGCCGGGCGCGGGTTCATGCCGAAGGTCTGGATCCACGCCGACAACTTGTCGCTAAACGCGGCCTCGCCCAGGATGCCGTTGAGCATGCCGATCGAGGTGATGCCGACCTGCACGGACGAAAGAAATTGCGTTGGGTTGTCGAGCAGCGTCAGCGCCGCGCGCGAGCCCTTGTCGCCCGCTTCCGCCATCGCGGTGAGCCTCGCCTTGCGGCTCGAAGCCAGGGCCAGTTCGGACATGGCGAACACACCATTGAGCAGGGTCAGAAACGCGATGAGCAGGAAATCCATGAAACCAATGTGAGAATGAACACATGGCAATGTACTTCATTGGTGCTATGCAGAGGCCCCTTCAAGATAGGGACCCAACACACGAAGCTTTCGAAATTGGCCAAGATGCGGACTGTCACGCCTCATCGTCACGCGTGAAATAGTCGAGGGGGCCACCTCAAACATTTCAGCTAACAACAACACTGGCCAGCCATCCTTCCGCATCATGTAGACGGCCTCGGACTCATCCGCAGAGAATGCCGCCCTACCCCCGCCCCAGCTAACTCCACGCATACGCGCAGCCACCTGACCGGCTATCGCCCTCTCCCGAATCATTGACCGCTCGAGCTGAGCGAACGCACCGAGAACCTGCAGCATGAACTGACCGAGAGGACCAGTAGTGTCCAATGGTTCAGTAAGTGAACGAACAGAAGCGCCTGCAGCCTTCACTCTCTCCAAGATATCAAGCAAGTCCTTCAAAGAGCGCGCAACCCGATCAAACTTATAGACGATCAAAACATCGCCGTCCTGAAGCTTACCGAGCGCAACCTGAAGTTGTGGCCGAGCTCCTACCGAGCTGGCCTTCTCCTGATAAATACTCTGCGCGCCAGCCTTGCGCAACGCATCAAGCTGCAAATACGTCTCTTGTTCTCTTGTCGAAACTCTGGCGTAACCAATAAGCAAAACAGTCTCCTTCTCCGGGAACGAATTGCGAACACCTTACGCCCATACCAGCACCGCCAGCACCTGAAAAAACGCCTTAAAACCGGCTTGTCAACACCCGACCGTAGACCAGCAAAGTCTATCGATATGTGGCAACTACGTCAGCAGCCGTTGACCCCTCTGGAGCA
>JAQGMQ010000292.1 GCA_028292305.1 Rhodoferax sp. | reverse complement strand
TCAGGCTCACGGCGCCGTCCTTGGTGTCCACGTTGATCTTGATCGCGCTCAGGTCCGGGTCCTTCACCAGGGCAGCGGAGACCGAAGCGGTGATGGCCATGTCGTCCACCGCATGGCCCACCGTGGTGGCCGCGGCTTTCGCATCGGACTTGGCTTCGCTGCCCGAGCCCTGCATCTTCGATTCGGCCGAGGCCATGGCGCCCTTCGCGTCGTTCTTGACGTCGCCAGCCACCTGCTCGGTCTTGGAAACGGCCGAGTCGAGCTTCTGGCCGACGGTCTTGCCGTCGTCCTGCCGGTTACAGGCCGAAAGGCCCAACACCAATGCCAATGAGCCCGCGGCCAACATCGCGGCGCGGGCGGGTGCTTTCAATTTCTGCATTTCTGTCTCCCATCGAAAAAGATGGCGCTGGCGGTCCTCGGTACCAAAAACCCCGCCGCGCAGCGCCCCACGCATTACATCTTGTCGACGGCCTTCTTTGCGGCGTCCTTGGCGTTTTCACGCGCATCGCCAGCGGCCGCCTCGACCTTGCCCAGATTCTTCTGCACATTGCCCTGGGCCTGCAGACGGTCATTGCCCACGGCCTTGCCGGCGACTTCCTTCACCTTGCCCGCCACTTGGTCGGTACGGCCTGAAACTTGGTTCTTGTTCATCTCATATCCTTTGCAATGGTTGAGGTAACTGACGCCCGTCACCTACCTGGATTCACTATGGTTGATGCCGAGCGGCTCACCTGTCGGCATTGGCTGAGTCGGCTGTAGGACATGACCAGACTTGACGCCATGGGCCGGCGCCGGCACGCCGCTGGCCACGCGGGTCCCGGGCGGCTTGCGCGTTGTGGAAGCGGTGCCCGGATCGACACGAATTGCCTGGGTTCGGGGTGTACCATCCCTTCATGGAAACCACTGAAAACATCAAAGAGAGCAAGATCGCCCAGGCCTGGGCCGATCTGCAGGCCCACGCCAACGCCGGTGAACCACTGGTGGCCGACGCCTACCGCCTGGCCTTCGCCGACCCCGAATTCCTGCTGCGCCGCGAGACCCGCGGCATCCGCTTCCAGCTCGAGATGCTCAAGCCCGATCTGCAGCAGCAGGAGCTGGGCATCGAGAACACCATCGTGGTCTTTGGCAGCGCGCGTTTCCCGGCACCGGAAGATGCCGAAAAGGAACTCGCCATAGCCCGGGAAGGGGCCGACCCCGCCGCGCTCAAGATCGCCGAGCGGCGCACCCGCAACGCGCATTACTACGACCAGGCGCGGCTGTTCGCGCGGCTGGTAGCCACCTACAGCGCGGGGCGCGAGGCCGCCGACCGGCTGTACATCTGCACCGGCGGTGGCCCCGGCATCATGGAGGCCGCCAACCGCGGCGCGCATGAGATGGGCGCGCTCACCGTGGGCCTCAACATCGCCTTGCCGTTCGAGCAAAGCGGCAACCGTTTCGTCTCACCGAGCCTGAACTTCAAGTTCCACTATTTCGCGTTGCGCAAGATGCATTTCATGATGCGCGCCAAGGCCCTGGTGGCGTTCCCGGGCGGCTTCGGCACGCTCGACGAACTCTTCGAAGTGGTGACGCTGGTGCAGACCGGCAAGGCCAAGCCGGTGCCGATCATCCTGTTCGGCTCCGACTACTGGAAGCGCCTGTTGAACCTGGACGTGCTGATCGAAGAAGGCGCCATATCGCCGAAGGACCTGGAGCTGTTCCAGTACGTGGACGATCCGCAGGACGGCTGGGACGCGATCCGCAGGTTCTACAAGCTCGAGAACTGAGGGCTTGCCTGGCCCGCTTGCCCGGCCCGGTCAGTGACCGGGTGGGCCGCCCCGCGCCGAGGCCACCGGCTTCAGCAACCAGGCCGCGCGCGAGCCGCTGCCCACCGCCAGGCCCACGATCCAGAACAGGCCGGCCACGCCGATCAGCGAACTCAGCGCGCCGAACAACATCGGCATCGCCACGCTCGACGCGTTGATGCTCATCAGCCGCAGCCCCAGCGCCTCGCCGTGGCGGTGCTCGGGCGTGATCTGGTGCAGGGTGCTCATCACCATCGGCTGCACCGAGCCCAGCGCCAGGCCGAGCAGCACCGAGACCACGCCCATGGTCCAGGCCGTGGGCAGCAGCGGGTACACCGCGAACAACACCGCCGTGGCCACCATGGCGCCGGTGATCACCACCGATTCGCGCAGCCGCTCGGCCAGCAGCGGCATGACCACGCGCACCACCGCCGCGGCGATGGCAAAGCCGCCCAGGATGGCGCCGATGACCGAGGCGCTCAGGCCGCGTTCATGCCCGAGGATCGGCACCACGAAGGTGTGCACGTCCCAGCACGATGACAAGGCCCAGTTGACCAGCAGCAGGCGGCGCAGCATGGGCTCGTGCAGCAGGTCCCACACGCGTGGCTTGGCCGCGCCAGGCACGTCGGGAATGTGCGGCAGCTCTTCGGCCTTGCGCACCAGCAGCCAGCTGATGATCGGCAAGGTGGCCATCAGGCCGAAGGCCACGCGGTAACCGAACAGGTCGCCCGGTGCCGAGCCGGCATGGTCGATCAGCAGGCCGGCCACGAAGGGGCCGAAGAAATTCGAGAACGCCGGCCCGGTGGCCAGCCAGCTGAAGACCTGCTTCAGCTGCGTGGCGCCTTCGGCCACGCGGCCCACATGCCGCTGCAGCACGATGGACGCGACGCCGGTTGCGCCGCCGGTGGCCAGCGCCGCCACACAGAGCACCGGATACGACGGCCAGATCGCCGCCAGCGCGGCGCCGACGATGGCCGCCACCACGGCATAAACAACGGGACGGCGCAGGCCGTGGCGGTCTGCATAACGGCCGGCGGGCAAGGCCAGGAACACCTGCGTCAGCGCAAAAAGGGCCAGCAGAAAACCCACGGGCATGGCACCGTAGCCTTCACGCAAGGCCAGCAAAGGCGCGGCCAGGCGCGTGCCGGCCATGCAGGCATGTACACAGACATGGGCCAGGATCAGGCGGGCCAGGGCGGCGTTCAAACGGTGCTCCTCATGCGGTGGAAGTTGTCGTGGGTGTGGCAGCCGGTGACTCGCCGCCGTCCTCCGCCTCGAGCGGCGCGTTGACGGCCAGCACCGCCTGGGCCTGCGCCTCGGGCAGCGCCTCGACCACCTTCAGCGCGCGGCGCAGTTGGCGGGTGCGGGTGTCGGCCTTGTCCAACGTGTCGGATGCCTTCTGCACCTGTTCGCGGATGCTCGCCACCGATTGGCCGTAACGTTCGAATTCGGTCTTCACCGCGCCCAGCACCTTCCACACTTCGCTGGCCTGCTGCTCCAGGGCCAACGTGCGAAAGCCCATGTGCAGGCTGTTGAGCATGGCCAGCAAGGTGGTCGGCCCGGCCAGCGTGACGCGGTAGTCGCGCTGCAGGCTGTCCATCAGGCCGGGGCGGCGAAGCACCTCGGCATACAGGCTTTCGATCGGCAAAAAGAGGATCGCGAAATCGGTGGTGTGTGGCGGCGCCAGGTAACTCTCGGCGATCGATTTCGCTTCGCTGCGGATGCGCGACTCGAGCGCCTTGGCGCTGGCTTCGGCGGCCACCGCGTCGGCGCGCTCGTGGGCGTCGAGCAGGCGTTCGTAGTCGTCGCGCGGGAACTTGGCGTCGATCGGCAGCCATACCGGCGCGCCGTCGGCCACGCGGCCCGGGAATCGCACCGCGAAGTCCACACGCTGGTTGCTGCGCGGCTTGGTCTCGACCTGCTTGCCGTATTGCTCGGGCGTGAGCACCTGTTCCAGCAGCGCTTCGAGCTGCACCTCGCCGAAGATGCCGCGGGTCTTCACATTGGTCAACACCCGTTGAAGATCGCCCACACCCTGCGCCAGCGACTGCATCTCGCCCAGGCCTTTGTGCACCTGCTCCAGACGGTCGGCCACCTGCTTGAAGCTTTCGCCGAGTCGCGTCTCCAGCGTGGTCTGCAGTTTTTCGTCCACCGTGTGGCGCATCTCGTCGAGCTTGGCGGCATTGTTCTGCTGCAGTTGGGCCAGTTGCGATTCGAGCGTGGCCCGCACCTCGCCGAGCCGGCGGGCGTTGGCTTCGCTCAGGCTTTGCAGCTGGGTGGTGAGGGTGTCCGAGAGGGTCTTCTGCAACAACGTGAGCTGCTGCGCAAACGCGTCGATCTGCGCGTTCTGGGTGCGCACCGCCTCGCCGCTTTGCTGCACCACCGTGCGCTGGAACGTGGCCATGCTGGCGGTCAGTTCCTGGCGCGCGGCCCGGCCCGAGTCGCCGATTTCACGGCGCAGTTCGCGTTCGAGTTTTTCGCTGTTCGCCTGTACGACGACATTCAGGCCGGCCAGCACGTCGGCGGTCTCGCTGCGCTGTGCCGGCCGCAGCAGCAACACCAGCAGCAGGATGACATTCAGCGCCGCCAGGCCGATGCCGACCCAGCCCTGCGTGGAAAACTCAAAAGTCATCGAATGCTTACTTCCCCTGCAGCGCGGCCGCGTTCAACGGCGTGAGCGGCTTGTTCTGTGTGAGGTAGCCGATCAGGTTGTCGGCCGCCAGCGTGGCCATGGCCAGGCGGGTGGGCACGGTGGCGCTGGCGATGTGCGGCGTGAGCACCACGTTGGGCACGTTGAGCAGGTCCATGTGCACCATGGGCTCGCCTTCGAACACGTCCAGCCCGGCGGCTGCGATGGTCTTGTTGCGCAGGGCCGCGGCCAGGGCCGCGTCGTCGACGATGCCGCCGCGGGCGATGTTGATCAGCGTGGCGGTGGGCTTCATCAGCGCCAGCTCGGCCGCGCCGATGGTGTGGTGCGATGCCGCCGAATACGGCACCACCAGCACCACGTGGTCGGCACGTTGAAGCAGCTCTTCCTTAGTGACGTAGCTGGCCTTGCAATCGGCCTCCAGCGACGCGTCGAGGCGCGAGCGGTTGTGGTAGATGACCTGCATGCCGAAGCCGTGCGCACCGCGTTTGGCGATGCCCTGCCCGATCCGGCCCATGCCGATGATGCCCAGCGTGCTGCCGTGGATGTCGGAGCCGGCGAACATGTCGACGGCCCACTTGGTCCACAGGCCGGCGCGCAGGTAATGCTCGCTCTCGGTGATGCGGCGCGCCGTGGCCATCAGCAGCGCGAAGCCGAAGTCGGCGGTGGTCTCGGTCAGCACGTCGGGGGCGTTGGTGGCCAGCACGCCGGCCGCGCTCATGGCGTCGATGTCGAAGTTGTTGTAGCCGACCGCCATGTTGGCGCAGATCTTCAAGTCGGGGCATTGCGCCAGCAGCGCCGCGTCGATGCGCTCGCTGGTCGTGGTGAAGACTCCGGCCTTGCCCTGCAGACGCGCAACGAATTCGTGCTGCGACCAGATGTCATCGACCTGGTTGGCCTC
>JAQGMQ010000283.1 GCA_028292305.1 Rhodoferax sp. | reverse complement strand
GTGCCGTTCTCCAACCGCGTCGCCCATGCGCATCTGCTGTGGCAGGGCACCAGCCACCCGCTGGTGCAGAACAACGGGCCCGAGCCGCACGCCATCCACGGCCACGGCTGGCAACGGGCGTGGGAGGTGCTTGAAGCCGATGCGACCTCGGCCTTGCTTGCGTTCGAACACCAGCCCGATGCGTCGTGGCCGTTCGCCTTCGACACCTCGCAGAGTTTTCGCATCGACGGCCAGACGCTGGAGATCACGCTCAGCGCCACCAACCAGTCGGCCACCGATGCGCCAATCGGCCTGGGCTGGCATCCGTATTTCGCCAAACGCAGCCAGAGCCAGATCACGTTCGAGGCCAGCGGCCGCTGGGAAAATGGCAACGACATGTTGCCCACGCAACACTTGCCCAGCACCGGCATCACCCGGGCCTGCGCCGGGCTCGACGTCGACCATTGCTACGACGGCTGGACCGGCGTGGCCGTGCTGCGCGACGAGCTGCTGCACACCCGCATCGCATCGAACCTGCGCCACCTGGTGGTGTTCACCAACGACACCAAAAACTTCGTGGCCATCGAACCGGTGAGCCACGTCAACAACGCAGTGAACCTGATGGCCGCCGGCCGCTACAACGCCGCGGCATTGGGCGTCAGCATCCTGCAGCCGGGCGAAACCAAGACCGCCCAGATGAGCATCACCGTGGAAACCGCATGATCACCGTTAAAAAAGAAGCCTGGCGCATCGCCGTGGACGAGCCCGATGTCTTGGGCGAATCGCCTTTTTGGCACCCGCTCGAACAACGCCTGTATTGGGTCGACCTGCCGGCCAAATTCATCCTGCGCACCGTGCCCGGCAGCGGCGTGGTCGAGCGCTGGGCCGTGCCGCAGGAGCCGGGCTGCATTGCGCCCGCGGCCAGCGGCGGGCTGGTGGTGGCGATGCGCGACGGCATCTACCGGGCGCGCGAATGGGGCGGCGCGCTGACGCAGATCGTGCGCATGGACCACGACCCGGCCACCACGCGTTTCAACGATGGCAAGTGCGATCCGCTGGGCCGCCTGTGGGCCGGCACCATCTTCGAGCCGCGCACGGCCAACGAGGCCAAGCTGTATTCGTTCGACTGCCGCGGCGGCCGCACGCCCGAGGTGAAGCTGCAGGCCGGCGACGCCATCACGGCCAACGGCCTGGCCTGGTCGCCCGATGGCCATACCGTGTACTGGTCGGACACGCCGCACCACATCACCCACGCCTGGGACTGGGCGGCCGACGCGAACACCTTGACCCGGCACCGCGTGTTCCAGCAGTTCGCGACCAAGCCCGCCGGTTGGACGGCTGGCGAGCCGGACCACGGCAGCTACAACAACGCTTATGGCGGCCGGCCCGACGGCGCGGCGGTCGACGCCGAAGGCCATTACTTCGCGTCGATGTTCGAAGGCCGCCGGCTGTGCCAGTTCGCACCCGACGGCACGCTGGTGGCCGAAATTCACACGCCCGCGCAGTGCCCGACGATGCCTTGTTTCGGCGGGCCGGACCTGCGCACGCTCTACCTCACGACGGCGCGCGAGAAGCGACCGGCAGCCGAGCTGGCGGCGATGCCGGCATCGGGCTGCGTGTTCGCGATGGAAGTCGACGTGCCTGGCCTGCCCGTCAACTTCTTCCAGGACTGAGCCCCACGCCCAGGGCATAAAAATCTGCATGGGCCCGCTGCAAAAAATTCACGAGCCCGACAGCGCGCAGCGCGTTACACAGCCGTTACCATGGCCCGCATGGACCCCGCCCTGCACCGCCTGATCGAGCGCATCGCCGCTGCCGCCGCAGACGCCACACCGCTGCGCCTGCGGGGCGGCGGCACCAAGGATTTCTACGGCGAGATGCTGCAGGGCGAGGTGCTCGACACCACGGCCTACCGCGGCATCACCAGTTATGAGCCGAGCGAGCTGGTGGTCAGCGTGCGCGCCGGCACACCGCTGGCCGAACTCGAAGCCGTGCTGGCCGAGCGGGGCCAATGCCTGCCTTTCGAGCCGCCGCATTTTGCCGAAGGCAGCACGGTGGGCGGCATGCTGGCCGCGGGGCTGAACGGACCGGCCCGCGCCAGCGTCGGCGCGGTGCGCGACTACGTGCTGGGGGTGGGCATCGTCAACGGCCGCGCCGAGCACCTGACGTTTGGCGGTACGGTCATGAAAAACGTCGCCGGTTATGACGTGTCGCGCCTGATGGCCGGCGCGCTCGGCACCCTCGGGCTGATCACCGACGTCAATCTCAAAGTGCTGCCCATGGCGCCGGCCGAAGCCACGCTGCGCTTCGCGTGTTCGCAGGCCGAGGCCTTGCGCCGCCTGCATGCCTGGGGTGGCCAGCCACTGCCCTTGAACGCCAGCTGCTGGATGCAGGACGAGCGCGGCGGCACGTTGTGGGTGCGCCTGCGCGGCGCCGTGGCCGCGGTGGAAGCCGCCTGTGGCCGCATGGGTGGCGACCTGCCCGGGCCGACCGATGCCGCGTTCCCATGGACGGCGCTGCGCAACCAGCAATTGCCGTGGTTCGCCCGCCAGGCGGGGCCGGCGCGCGACCTGTGGCGGCTGTCGGTGCCCCAGACCGCGCCTGTGCTTGATCTGCAGGACGAGCCACTGGTCGAATGGCATGGCGGTCAGCGCTGGCTCAAGGCCCTGCCGCAGGACGAAGCCCGCATCCGCGCCGCGGCGCAGCAGGTGGGCGGCAGCGCCACGCGGTTCGTGGCAGCGCAAGCCGTATCAACAGGCGTTGACACGGCCGGCGGCACCACCGATGTTGGCGGCCAGCGCCAGTGCTTCGACGCGCTCAGGCCGCCGCTCGACCGCATCCATCTGGCGTTGAAGCAGCAGTTCGACCCGGCCGGCATCTTCAACCGCGGCCGGCTGTACCCGCAGTTCTGAGG
>JAQGMQ010000269.1 GCA_028292305.1 Rhodoferax sp. | reverse complement strand
ACGGTGACGCCGTCCAGCCGCTCCAGCCCCGGCAACACCGCAAACAGGTCGGCCAAGCCGGGCGACTGTGTTTGCAGGCGGCAGTGAAACGGCCCCGCGCCCACACCTCGCGCCAACGCGGCCGCGGGCAATGCGCCCTGCACCACCTGGGTCGCCGCGGCCTCGATGGCGGCGCACGACGCCGATGGCGACACCGAGATGCCGCTGGCATGGCCATGGGCGGTCTTGGTGACGACGAAACGCGTGGCGGGGAACATGGGCTGGGTTTCAGCCTGGAACACATCGTCGCCGCTGGCCAGCAGGATCGGCACGCCCAGCTCGGCGGCCAGGCTGCCGTACAGCCCGGCTTCGCCCAGCTCCTGGTCGTTCAGCCAGATGCGCGCAAAGGCGAAGCTGTTGATGGTGTGGGCCAGCACGCCGCGGCTTTGCGACCGGGCGTGGTAGCCGACCATGAAGACGCCGGCACAGGCGCCGCCCTCGGCGTCCTCCAGTCCGCCCATCATGCCGAGCACGCGCGGCTTGCCCAGCACGGCGCGGGCGCGCGGGTCAAGCTCGTCGGGCAGCAGATTGCGAAAGCCGCCATGCGAATCGTTGACCAGCACGCTGCTGGCACCGCCCGCGAATGCGCCGCGGATGGCCGCGTTGGCCTCGGCCGTCATCAGGCGGCGGGCGCGTTCGTATTCGGTGTTGCCGGCGCGGGTCTGCTCGGGGTGGAACACACCGGCCACGCCTTCGATGTCGACTGAAATCAGAATCTTCATTGGGGTTCTCTCGGTCAAAACGCGGACTGCATCAGCGCCTGCCAGTCCGGTGCAAGCTCGGTCAGCGCGCTGCGGCGGTGGCCATCGCGCCCGGTGACGCTCTCGGCCGCAAACAAGGCGTTCACGATGGCCTGTTCGGTGGCTTGCGCCGTGGCTTCGAACAGCGGGTCGAGCAGGCTCTCGTGCAGCAGCGCGATGGTCTGCAGCCGGCCCGCGCCGTTTTGCGGCACGCAGTAGGCGGTGCTGAAGGCCAGCGCGATGTCGCCGCTGCCGTGGCCGAAGTCGGAGCCAGTGCGCGCCAGGCCCGCGCCCGCCCGCACGGCGATGCGGCGCAGCTGGCGGGCGTCGAGCGGGGCATCGGTGGCGATGAGCATGATGATCGAGCCGCGCTCGGGTGCGGCGGCCAGCGCTGCCGCTGCATCCGCCAGCCGCTGCGCGAGCACCGGCCCGATGCGCCGACCGGCCAGCGTGAGCGCCGCGGGCCGGCCGAAGTTGGCCAGCACCAGCGCGCCGACGGTGAAGGTATCGACCGGCGTGCGCGCCAGCCTCGAAGCCGAGCCGATGCCGCCCTTCAGCCCGAAGCAGCTCATGCCGCGCCCTGCCCCCACGGCGCCTTGCGCGAACGTGGTGTGTGCCGCGGCAAGCGCCTCCAGCGCATGGGTCTCGGTCACCGCGAAGGCCTGCAGGTCGTTCAGATGGCCGTCGTTGCACTCGAAGACCAATGCGTTCACGGTCGGCAGCCTGCGCCCGATTTCAGGCTGGGCGACCACGGCCGAACGCACCAGTGCCGTGGCCACCGTGCCGACGGCGAAGGTGTTGGTCAGCGCGATCGGGGATTCGAGCACGCCGAGTTCCTGCACCTGCACCAGGCCGGTGCTCTTGCCGAAACCATTGACCACCGCCACCCCGGCCGGGACCTTCTGCATGAACAGATCACCGGCGTGCGGCAGCAGCATGGTGACACCGGTCTGCACCGCGCCATCGGCCAGCGTGCAATGGCCTACCGCCACGCCGGCTACGTCGGTGATGGCGTCACGCGGCCCGGCGGGGAGGTCTCCGATGCGCGGCGCGGCAGCCACCTTACTTTTGCTCCAGCTTGGGGTCGAGCGCGTCGCGCAGGCCATCGCCCAGCAGGTTGAAGGCCAGCACGGTGAAGAAGATCGCCAGGCTCGGGAAGATCGCCATGTGCGGCGACGTCATCATGTCGGCCCGCGCCTCGTTCAGCATGGCGCCCCACTCCGGCGTGGGCGGTTGCGCGCCGAGGCCGAGGAACGACAGGCTGGCCGCGGTGATGATCGAGGTGCCGATGCGCATCGTGAAGTACACGACCACCGACGAGATCGTGCCCGGGAAGATGTGCCGGGTGATGATGGTCCAGTCGGACGCGCCGATGGAGCGCACGGCCTCGATGTAGGTCAGGTGCTTCAGCGACAGCGTGTTGCCGCGCACCAGCCGCGCAAACGCGGGGATGCTGAACACCGCCACGGCGAAGATCACGTTGACCATGCCGTTGCCCAGGATGGCCACGATGCCGATGGCCAGCAGGATGCCGGGGAACGCGAACAACACGTCCGAGATGCGCATCACGATGCGGTCCCACCAGCCTTCGTAGTAGCCAGCCAGCAGGCCCAGCGCCGTGCCGATGACGGCGCCCACGGCCACCGAGACGAAGCCGGCCGCGAGTGAAATGCGCGCGCCCATCAGGATGCGGCTGAAGATGTCGCGGCCCAGTGAATCCACACCGAACCAGTGCGTGGCCGTGGGTGGGCTGTTGAGCGCGTCGTAGTCGAAGAAGTTTTCGGCGTCGAAGGGCACGATCCACGGGGCGGCCACCGCCACCAGCACCAGCAGCAACACGAAGACGCCGGCCAGCAGCGCCACGTGCTGGTCCTTGAACTTGCGCCAGAACTCGCTCCACGGCGTGCGCACGCGCTCCCCCGCGACGATGGCCACGGGCACGACAGGAGCTTGTAGGGGCAGCGGCATTATTTATAACGAATCGTCGGGTTGATCACGGCATACAGCACGTCGACCACCAGGTTGATCAGGATGAATTCGAGCGAGAACAACAGCACTTCGGCCTGGATCACCGGGAAGTCGCGCATCTCCACCGAGTCGACCAGCAGCCGGCCCATGCCGGGCCAGTTGAAAACCTTCTCGACCACGATCGAGCCGCCCAGCAGGAAGCCGAACTGCAGGCCCATCATCGTGACCACCGGGATCAGCGCGTTGCGCAGGCTGTGCTTGACCACCACCACGAACTCATTCAGGCCTTTGGCGCGTGCCGTGCGCACGTAGTCTTCCTTCAGGATGTCAATGAACGATGACCGGGTGAAGCGCGCCATCACCGCCGCCACACCGGCACCCAGCGTAAGCGACGGCAGGATGTAGTGGCGCCAGGTGTCGGCGCCCACGGTGGGCAGCCAGCCCAGGTGCACCGAGAACATCTGCATCAGCAGCATGCCCAGCGCGAACGAGGGGAACGAGATGCCGGTGATGGCCAGTGTCATGCCCAGCCGGTCGGGCCAGCGGTTGCGCCACACGGCCGACACCGTGCCGATCACCAGGCCCAGCAGCACCGACCAGCCCATGGCCGCCACGGTGAGCCAGAAGGTCGGCATGAAGCGCTCGGCGATCTCGGTGGACACCGGCCGCTTGCTGCGCAGCGAGGTGCCGAAGTCGCCCTGCACCGCATTGCTGATGAAGCGCCAGAACTGCTCGTGCATCGGCCGGTCCAGGCCCAGGTCTTCGCGGATGATGCGCACGGTTTCGGCATCGGCTTCGGGGCCGGCGGCCAGCCGCGCCGGATCACCAGGCAACAGGTGCACGAACAGGAACACCAGCCCGGCCACAATCAGCAAGGTGGGCAGCAGGCCCAGCAGGCGCTTGAGGATGTAGTTGAGCATGGCGTCTTGTCAGCAGCCGGTTACTTCATTTCGACTTCGTCGAAATTGAACGATGCGTCGGGCATCATGTAGAAGCCGGTCAGGCTCTTGGTGCGGGCCGACAGCAGCTGCTCGGTGGCCAGGAAGATCCAGGGCGCGTCCTTCCAGATGCGTTGCTGCGCATCCGCGTAGAGCTTGGTCTTCTCCGCCGTGTCCACCGTCTTGAGCGCGTTCTGGATGTCGGCGTCGACGGCGTCGTTCTTGTAGTAGCCGGTGTTGAACGACTTCGGCGGGAACGACTCGGAAGCCAGCAGCGGCCGCATCGCCCAGTCGGCCTCACCGGTCGAAGACGACCAGCCCACGTAGTACAT
>JAQGMQ010000236.1 GCA_028292305.1 Rhodoferax sp. | reverse complement strand
GCTCAGATGCTCTTCGAGGTCGATCTTGATGGCCTCGTGCGCGCGTGTAAACGCCCCCAAATCTTCGGGCAGAAACTGGACGATGGCCGAGATGTTGGCGTGCACCCGAACATGGCCCCGAACGCCGTCGGCGTACTCGCTGAGTTCGCCTTGCATCTTCTCGAGGCTGTAGAGCACCGAACGCGCGTGGTGCAGCAGGCTCTCGCCAGCCGGCGTCAGGTCGACGCCGCGGGTGTGGCGGTAGAGCAGGGTGGTATCGAGCGTGGCCTCCAGATCGCTGAGCCGCTTGCTCACAGCCGAGGCGGCGATGAACTCGCGCTCGGCCGCGCGGCCGATGCTGCCGAGCTCGCACACGGCAACAAACAGCTGCAGCGAGGTCAGGTCCATCCGGCGGGCGAAATTGCGTTCTGTGGGTCTCATGGGGTGGCCCTGCCTGGGCCGGCTCTGTCGATCGACATCGCCATGCAAGAGGGGTTGTGGATTTTCTCCCTTTTAATGGTGTGCCGCCATCGTGATCGGAGATGGCCACCATGCCCCAAGGTGCAGATTGACGAACGTTGGCCTGGGTTCGGCCTAGACTGTTCGCACCGTCCAGCATCTATTGCCGACGCGCACCGCCATGAACATCAATGATTTCGTCAGAGCCTATTCGGCTGCCAATTACCTTGGCAGGCTGGGCGTGGGGTCGGGCCAGCCCGCCGCCGGCACGGGAAGCTCATTGCAGGGCGGTCTCAAAAAAGCGGACACGCGCATCCAGTCGCTGCTGGACACGAACACCGCGCAGCTCTCGGCATTCGGCAAGCTGAAGTCATCGCTGGCCGACACGCAGACCACGGCCCGCGCGCTGAGCGGCTTGACATCCACCACATCGGCTGCGGCACAGAGGACGGCGGCCAGCCAGTTTGTGGCGGCCTACAACGGTGCCATCGAAGCCGCCAGAATCGCGGCCACCAAAGCCGGCGGCGGCGCGCCAGCGCAGGGCGCGAGCCGTGTGGAAAGCGATCTCGGCCGGGCCGTGGCATCGGGCACGTCGGCCGCGGCTTCACTCAAGCAATTCGGCATTGAAGCAGGGTCCGACGGCAAGCTCGTGTTGGACGCCACCAAGTTCGACGTCGCGCAAAAAAGCGATGCGGCCGGCGTACTGGCGGGGCTGGTGCAACTCGGCCAGCAAGTGGATGGGGCAGCCACGAAGTCGCTCGCGGCGGACGGCAAGCTGGGCGCGTCCCTGGCGGTGTACAGCCAGAAAGCCAGCCTTCTGAAGAACCAGCAAAGCGTGCTCTCCTCGCTCAGCGCGCCCAGCACGTCCGACCAGCAAGACACGGGTTCCTACGGTAGCGGCCTGGCGGCCTACAGCTTCAAACTGTCGGCCTACCAAACCAACTGGTTCTAGGCGCGGGCGGCACGGGCGGCACGGGCCACCGGGCCGACCGTGGAGAACATCTTGAGTCTTGCGCACACCCCATCGTTCAGCGGCAAGGTCGCTGTGGTCACCGGCGGCACCCAGGGCCTGGGCGCGGCGATTGCGGCCCTGCTGGCCGAGCGCGGCGCCGAAGCGGTCGTGATCTGCGGACGCAACCGCGACAAGGGCGAGACGCGGGCCACGGCGCTGCGCGACGCTGGAGCGCGTGCGCTGTACGTGCCCGCCGACCTGGCCGAGGTCGCCGATTGCCGCCGTGTCATTGCCCAGGCCGACGCCCATTTCGGCCGCGTCGACATCCTCGTCAACGCCGCAGCCATCACCGACCGCGGCAGCATCATCGACACCGAGCCCGAACTCTTCGACCGCATGTTCGCCATCAACGTGCGCGCCCCGTTTTTCCTGATGCAGGACGCGGTCAAGCTCATGCGCCGCGAGGCCACCGAAGGCGCCATCGTCAACATCGGCTCGATGTCGGCGCGGGCCGGGCAATCGTTCCTGTCGGCCTACAGCGCGTCGAAGGGCGCACTGGCCACGCTCACGCGGAACACGGCCTATAGCCTATTGCGCAACCGCATCCGCGTGAACGGCCTCAACATCGGCTGGATGGCCTCGGAGGGTGAGGACCGCATCCAGCGCGAGTTCCACCACGCCGATGCGGACTGGCTGGAAAAGGCCGCGGCAAGCCAGCCTTTCGGCCGCCTGGTCGACCCGAAGGAAGTGGCGCGCGCGGTGGCGTTTCTGTGCAGCGCAGAGTCGGGGTTGATGACCGGGTCGGTGCTGGAATACGACCAGTCGGTATGGGGCGCCTACGACGGGGCGCCGCATCCCGTGGCGCCGCTGTAGGGTCACTCCATCAGCAGTTCCGGCGCAAGGGTCCGCACCCGGTGGTCCACGTAATAGCCACCGAACTCCGTGTAGCGCAGCAGGTGTTTGTCGCAGACCTTGCAGTGCCAGACGTCACAGCGGTTGAATGGAAAAAATTGCAGCGCGATCGGCGCGGTTGGTGAGTCGTAGCGGGTGCCGGCCGGGTGGTGTTCCTCGAAGGTCGGCTCGTACAGCTCCGGGTCGCGCAAACTGGCCACGGCTTCGAGTTGCGCGGCGGGCCAGCGTTCTTCGGTCACGCTTTCCCAACCGGCGCACGCACCCAGGGCGCAACGACAGGTGCGGGGCGCGGGCTGGGCTGCGAGGCGCTGGCGAAGTTCGGCGGCGGTGAGGATCACATCTGGCATGACGGGCCTATCGGAATAACCCCGCCATTCTCGTCCTCCCGGGGGTTCTAGACTCCCGGGATGAACCTCAATTACATCTATCTTGCGATCGCCATCGTGGCCGAGGTGGCGGCCACGAGTTTTCTCAAGGCTTCGGACAGTTTCACCAGGCCCTGGCCCGCGCTGGCCACCGTGGTGGGCTACGGCATCGCCTTTTATTTTTTGTCGTTGACCTTGCGTGTCGTGCCCACGGGCATCGCCTACGCGATCTGGTCCGGCGTGGGCATCGTGCTGATTTCGCTGGTGAGCTGGCTGTGGTTCGGGCAGACGCTGGACGGCCCTGCGATCGCCGGGCTGGGGTTGATCATCGCGGGCGTGGTGGTGGTCAACGTGTTCTCCGAATCGGTGGGCCATTGACGCAAGCTGCAGCGTAAAGCGCCATCAAAAATGCCGCCCGGCTTGCACCGGGCGGCATCATCGTGGCCAGAGATTCGCGCCGTGGCGCGAACCGCTCAGCGCGAGGCCAGAGGCTGCACGTCGCGGCGCACGGCACCGGTGAACAGCTGGCGTGGGCGGCCGATCTTGTACTCGGGGTCGCCGATCATTTCATTGAGCTGGGCGATCCAGCCCACGGTGCGGGCCAGCGCGAACACCGCGGTGAACAGCGGCACCGGAATGCCGATGGCGCGCTGCACGATGCCGGAATAGAAGTCGACGTTCGGGTAGAGCTTGCGCGACACGAAGTAGTCGTCTTCCAGGGCGATCTTCTCGAGAGCCATGGCCAGCTTGAACAACGGGTCGTTTTCCAGGCCGAGTTCGGCCAGCACTTCCTTGCAGGTCTCCTGCATGAGCTTGGCGCGCGGGTCGTAGTTCTTGTAGACGCGGTGACCGAAGCCCATCAGCTTGACGCCGGAATTCTTGTCCTTGACCTTCTCCATGAACTCGCCGACCTTGGACACGCCGCCCATCTTCTGGATGTCGGTCAACATGTTCAGGCAGGCTTCGTTGGCGCCGCCGTGGGCCGGGCCCCAGAGGCAGGCCACGCCTGCGGCAATGGCTGCGAACGGGTTGGTGCCCGACGAGCCGCACAGGCGCACGGTCGAGGTGGACGCGTTTTGCTCGTGGTCGGCGTGCAGCGTGAAGATGCGGTCCAGGGCGCGTTCGAGCACCGGGCTCACCTTGTACTCTTCGCAGGGCGTCGCGAACATCATGTGCAGGAAGTTGCCGGCGTAGCTCAGCTCGTTCTTCGGGTACATGTACGGCTGGCCGATGGTGTACTTGTAGGCCATGGCCACCAGCGTCGGCATCTTGGCGATCAGCCGGATTGCGGCGATCTCGCGGTGCTCGGGATTGTTGATGTCGGTGCTGTCATGGTAGAAGGCCGACAGCGCGCCCACCAGGCCGGTCATGATGGCCATCGGATGCGCATCGCGGCGGAAGCCACGCAGGAAGAACTGCATCTGCTCGTTGACCATGGTGTGGTTGGTCACGAGCTTGGTGAAATCGGGCTTCTGCTTTGCATCGGGCAACTCGCCGTACAGCAGCAGATGGCAGGTTTCCATGAAGTCGCAGTTGGTGGCCAACTGCTCGATGGGGTAGCCGCGGTACAGCAGCTCGCCCTTGTCGCCATCGATGTAGGTGATGGCCGACTGGCACGACGCCGTCGACAGGAAACCCGGGTCGTAGGTGAACATGCCGGTCTGGGCGTAGAGCTTCCTGATGTCGACGACGTCCGGACCGATCGTGCCCTGGTACACCGGCATCTCGAC
>JAQGMQ010000275.1 GCA_028292305.1 Rhodoferax sp. | reverse complement strand
GGCCACGCGCACGCTTTTCTTTGTTGCCGGCTTCCTGTTTGCCACCTGGGGCGTGCACATCCCCACCGTCAAGGCTGTCTACGCTGTGGATGAAGCCGCGCTCGGCGTGGCGATGCTGACGGCCGGTATGGGCGCGCTGCTGGGCCTGTCGCAAGCCGGGCGGCTGATCGGCCGCTTCGGTGCCCGCCAGGTGGCCTGGGTGGCCGGTGGCCTGGCCGCGGTCAGCATTGCCTTGCTGCTGAGCCTGCCCGGGTTTGCAGCGCTGTTGGCGGTACTGGCCGTGTTCGGCGCCAGCAGCAGCGCGCTCGACGTGGCGATGAACGCCGAAGCCTCCGAGCTTGAACGGCGGCAGGGCCGGCCGATGATGAGCGGCTTCCACGGCATGTTCAGCCTCGGCGGCATGGCGGGCGCGGCGTTGGGCAGCGCCATGCTGCATGTCGGTGTGGCGCCTGTCACGCATGTGTTGGCGGCCGCGCTGGGCAGTGCCCTGGCGCTGGCCTGGGCCGGCACCTGCATGCTGCCGCACCTGCGCGCCGATGTCGGCCAGCGCCGCGAGAAATTCCTGTTGCCGCGCGGCGCCTTGCTGATGCTGGGCGCGATGGGAGCGCTGGGCTTCGTGGTCGAAGGCGCGGTCTATGACTGGAGCGTGTTGTACCTCTACAAGGAAGTGGGCAGTTCGCAGAACGTGGCCGCACTGGCCTACGCCAGTTTTTCCGCGGCCATGGCGATCACGCGTTTCGGCGGCGACTGGCTGCGCGCGCGGCTCTCCGGTGCCCGGTTGCTGCGTGTCAGCGCCCTGCTGGCAACGCTGGCCATGGCGATGGTGCTGTTGGCGGGCGAAGCCTGGGTGGCGCTGCTCGGATTTGCGCTGGTCGGCGTGGGCCTGGCCAACGTGGTGCCGGTGCTGTTCAGTGCCGCGGCCCAGGTGCCGGGCGTGAGCGCGGCACAAGGCATTGCCTCGGTGGCGTCGGTGGGTTATCTGGGCTTCATGGTCGGACCGCCGGTGATCGGCTTCGTGGCCCATGCGAGTTCACTGACCGCAGCGCTGTACCTTGGCGTGGGCCTGGCGGCTTTGCTGGCATTGGGCGCACCGCGGGCCATGCGGCTGGCGGGGCAACGCTGAAGCCACGCGCGCATTTTCGGTGCTGATTCGAGCTTGGCTACGCCCGCCAAAGGTTGTCGGCGAACCGCGCGCCGAAGCGCAGCTTGCTGCGGTCCCAGGGCGTGAAGCGCGGGATCTGGAACAGGTCGGTGTTGGCATCGGCCGCGCCCTTGGTGGTGGACACGGCCGCGTCGAAGCCCAGCTCGCGCACGATGCGCACACTCTCGGGGATGTAGTCGGTGCCAGGCTTGCCGTTGGGGTAGGCGAACAGGCCGACACGTTCGCCCAGCACGTCTTCCAGAAAGCGCCGGCTGTCGGCGATCTCGGCGTGCGCGTCATCAGCAGACAGCTTGGCCAGGATCGGATGCGAACGCGTGTGCGCGCCGATCTGCATGCCGGCCGCGCGCAGTTCACGCAGCTGTTGCGATGTCATCATCAAATCGTTGGCCGGCGTGACCGCGGCCTGGTCGGCGATGCGCTCGGTGAGCGTCTTGCGCTCGGCCACGGGCAGGTATTTGATCTGGCCCAGAATGGATTCGATGGCCTGGCGCCGCGCGTCGGGCGAGCCTAGCGCGTGGCGGCCCAGGTCGCCAGAACCATCGGGCTTTTGCAGCGAACTGAGGTCGAGCTCGGGCGTGCGGCAGTGGCGCACGGCTTCGATCACGGTGTCGTTCCACATGCGGCCGCCGTCCAGAAAATCGGTGGCGATGAAGAAGCTGCAGGGCAGGCCGTGGCGCGTGAGGATGGGCTGGGCCACGGTGCGGTTGTCGGCATAACCGTCGTCGAAGGTGATGGCCGTGGCGCGCTCGGGCAGCGTGCCGTTCTTCAGTTGCTGTACCGCCGTGTCCAGCGGCAGCACATTGCACCAGGCCGCGAGCCAGCCGCAGATCGCATCGAAGGCTGCGGCATCGACCTCGCCCGGAAAGATCGGGTCGGTCTGGGGCAGCACGCGGTGGAAGATCAGGATCGACAGGCGCCCCCGCGCACCGGCGGGCGAGAGCTGTTTCAGGACGGTTTTGAACATGGTTTTCACGGGGCAGAAGCTGCTCGAGTGTAAGCCGCGCAGCCGTGGGCTAACCCGGCTTCAGCAGCACCACCAGCGCGCCCGCGCCACCGTCGATGGGCCGCGCCTGCACAAAAGCCAGCACCTCGTTTTTCTGCACCAGCCAGTTGCGCACCTTGCCTTTCAGCACCGGCGTCTTGCCCGGGGAGCTGAGCCCCTTGCCATGCACCACGCGCACGCAGCGGATGCCGTGTTTCTGCGCGTCGCGGATGAAGCCCGAAAGTGTGTCGCGCGCGGCTTCGCTGCGCAGCCCGTGCAGGTCGACCTGGCGCTGGATGCTCCACTCGCCCTTGCGCAGCCGGCGCAGCACGTCGATGCCGATGCCCTGGCGGCGGTAGCTCAGGGTCTCGTCGGTCTCGAGCAGGTTGCTGGCGTCGAAGCCGTCGCTGATGGCCTCCACCAGCACGGCCTGTTCGTCCAGGTGCAGTTGCGTGGCCACCGGCAGCGGCTGGGCTTTCTTCAGCTGAGCCTTGCGTTTGTCGGGGATCGGCTTGACTGCGCCGACGGCCTTGAGGAAGAGGTTTTGCTGTGCGGCCAGCCGGCGTTCCTGCTCCAGCTGGGCGGCAAGTTGCGCGGCCTGCAGCGCGGCGGCTTCCTGGATGGATTTCTGGATCTTCTTCAGATCCTGCAGCGAGGTGATCTTGATGGGCATGGCGGTCTGGCTGCATTGTCAACCAGATCAGACCAATCCTTTCTCGGCCATGGACAAGGCCACGCCCGGGCCGACGATCACATGGTCGAGTACCCGCACGTCGACCAGGCCCAGCGCGGCCTTGAGCGTGCGGGTCAGCGCCTCGTCGGCGGGCGAGGGCGCCACGCTGCCGCTCGGGTGGTTGTGCGCCAGCACCACGGCGGCGGCCTGGTGGTGCAGGGCGCGCTGCACCACTTCGCGGGGGTAGACGCTGGTATGCGTCAGCGTGCCGCGGAACATTTCTTCCAGCGCCAGCAGCCGGTGCTGCGTGTCGAGGAACATCACCGCGAACACCTCATGCGCTTTGGCTGACAGGTGCAGTTGCAGGAAGTGCTTGACGGCCTCTGGCGAGCCGAGCACGGTGCGCTCCTGCAGTTGCTGGGCCAGCGCGCGGCGCGCCAGTTCGAGCACGGCCACCAGCTCGGCGCGTTTGGCCGGGCCAAGGCCCTTGATGCGGTTCAGATCGGCGGCGGTGGTGTGCAGCAGGCCGGCCATGCCGCCGAAGCCTACCGGTGTCGGCTCCAGCAGCTCTTGCGCGAGCAGCAGCACGCCTTTGCCCTTGATGCCGGTGCGCAGCAGCAGCGCCAGCAGCTCGGCGTCGCTGAGCGCGCCGGGGCCGCGCGCCAGCAGCTTTTCGCGTGGCTGGCAGTCGGCGGGCAGGTCTTTGAGCGGCATCTGGAAAGCCCTCGGGGAAACAATCGACGGAACGCAGGCCACCGCGGGCGTGAACAGGGCGGGCGGGGGCTTTTGGCGGCCGCGGGCGTGAGGTCTTGCAGGCTTTCTACAATAGCGACCAGCCAACCGGCCACGCGCTACTGTCGAGCAGTATCCGCCCGGGCCTTCAAAGTTTCCAGAGAGTTTTCAAAGAGTGTCCATGTCCACTGCCACCGCCACCGTTCAACCCGGGTCGTTTCTGACCCTGCACTACCGCTTGGCCGGTCCGGGGGGCGACATCATCAACACCTTCGAAGGCAAGCCGGCCACCTTGTCGCTGGGCACGGGCGAGCTGTCGCCCGCCTTGGAGCAACGGTTGCTGGGCCTGGAGGAGGGCGCCCGCGCGGTGTTCGAGATTCCAGCCGGCGAGGCGTATGGTGAACGCAAACCCGACATGGTGCAGTGGGTGGCGCGCCGCTTGTTGAATCAGATGGGCGACCCGGACGAGACCTACCGCGTCGGTGACGTGGTGCAGTTCCCCACGCCCGACGGCCTGGGCCAATACGCGGGCGCGGTGCAGCAGGTGGGCAATGGCGACAGCACGGACGCCGTGCTGTTCGACTTCAACCACCCGTTGGCCGACCAGCCGGTCACGTTCGAAGTGCTGTTGATCGGGGTGTTATGAGTTCGCTCGACGTGCTGAACCCGCAGGAGATTTTGTTGGCCGAGCCGCGTGGCTTCTGTGCCGGCGTCGATCGGGCCATCGAAATCGTCGAACGCGCGCTGACCAAGTTCGGCCGGCCGATCTACGTGCGCCACGAGATCGTGCACAACACCTATGTGGTCAACGACCTCAAGGACAAGGGCGCGATCTTCATCGAGGAACTGAGCGACGTGCCGCCCGGTGCCACGCTGGTGTTCTCGGCCCATGGCGTGAGCAAGGCCGTGCAGGACGAAGCCCGCGCGCGCGGCTTCCAGATCTTCGACGCGACCTGCCCGCTGGTGACCAAGGTCCACGTCGAAGTGGCCAAGCTGGCCAAGGAAGGTTATGAGTTCATCATGATCGGCCACAAGGGCCATCCGGAAGTCGAAGGCACGATGGGCCAGCTCGAAAGCGGCATCCACCTGGTCGAAGACGTGGCCGACGTGGCGCATGTGTCGCCTCTGCAGACGACCAAGCTCGCGGTGGTGACCCAGACCACGCTGAGCGTGGACGACGCGGCCGAGATTTCCGCCGCCGTGAAGGCGCGTTTCCCGCTGATCCGCGAGCCCAAGCAGCAGGACATCTGCTACGCCACGCAGAACCGCCAGGACGCCATCAAGGTGATGAGCCCGCAGGTCGACATCGTGATCGTGGTCGGCAGCCCCACCAGTTCCAACAGCAACCGCCTGCGCGAACTGGCGCAGAAGCTGGGCACGCCGGCCTACATGGTCGACAGCGCCGAGGAGCTGCAGCCAGCCTGGTTCGAAGGCAAGTCGCGCGTGGGCCTGACCGCCGGCGCATCGGCGCCCGAGGTGCTGGTGAAACACGTCATCGACCGCATCAAGGCGCTCGGCGCCGTGGCTGTGCGCAAGATGGACGGGATCGAGGAGACGGTGAAATTCCCGCTGCCGAAGGGTTTGCGGATGGATGGTGGCGGGACGCCGGGCGGACACTGACCTGGCGCCTTCAGTTGACGGGCGGACTTGAAAGTTATAACATACAAACATTCAATCCCCGGGAACGCACCATGCCCGCCGTCCGTACCTTTTCAAGCCGTGATTTCACGCGCGATGTAAGCGCTGCAAAACGTGCCGCAACCGACGGCCCGGTGTTCATCACCGACCGTGGGCGCCCCGCCTATGCGCTGCTGAAGATTGAAGACTATTACCAGCTGACCGGGCAGTCCCGGCGTTCGTTGCTCGAGCTCATGGACGCCATTCCCGGCGGCGAGGGTATTGAGTTCGACCCGCCGCGCATGGACGTGGACATCAGACCCGCTGCCTTCGATTGACGGCAGCATGTTTGTGTTGGATACGAACGTGATCTCGGAGCTGCGCCAAGGCAAACCGCAGCCATCGGCCGCCGTGCGTGCCTGGGCGGCACAGCAGCCGGAACACCAATTGTTTCTGACGTCTGTCGCCGTATTCGAACTGGAGCTGGGCGTGCTCTTGCTGGAGCGCCGTACGCCGCCGCAGGGTGGCCGCCTGCGCAACTGGCTGGACGCCACGCTGGCTGCTTTCGAAGGCCGCGTTCTGGCCTTTACCGATACGGCGGCCGTGCTGTGCGCACGCATGCATGTGCCAGACCCGCGCCCCGCGCGCGACGCCATGATGGCCGGGATCGCCCTGACCCATGGCTTCACGGTGGTGACCCGCAACGTCCGGGATTTTGCGGGTACCGGCGTGCAGTTGCTGAACCCCTGGGAATGGACCGCGCACCACTGAAGCGGTGCCAGGCCATCACTGCGCCGACAGCGCCCTCACATACTTGCCAACCCCCGTCGCCACATCCGCGAACACGTGACCGCAGCCGGTGGCGCGCAGGGCGGTCAGGTCGGCCTGGGTGTAGCACTGGTACTTGCCCCGCAGCGCGTCGGGGAAGGGCACGTAGTCGATGAAGCCGTGGGCCACGGCCTCTGCCAGGCTCAGCGCGGGTTGGCCGGCCTCGGCCCGCAGGGTGTTCACCACCGCATGCGCGACGTCGTTGAACGGCTGCGCGCGGCCGGTGCCGAGGTTGAAGATGCCGGACTGCGCCGGATGGTCGAAGAACCACAGGTTCACGGCCACCACGTCGTCGATGAAGACGAAGTCGCGCAGCTGCGCGCCTTGGGCGTAGCCGCCGTATTCGCCGAACAGCTTGACCTTGCCCTCGGCCTTGAACTGATTGAACTGGTGAAAGGCGACGCTGGCCATGCGGCCCTTGTGTTGCTCGCGCGGGCCGTAGACGTTGAAGTAGCGAAAGCCCACGACCTGGCCCTTGCGGTGCTGCAGCCGGCTGAAGCCAGTGCCGCATTCGAGCCGCATGCGCTGGTCGAACAGCAGCTTGGAGTAGCCGTACACGTTGAGCGGGCGTTCGTATTCCGGCGATTCGATGAAGCTGGCCGAGCCGCCATAGGTGGCTGCCGATGAAGCGTACAACAGGCGCGTGCCGCGTTGCTGGCAGGCCTGGAACAGGTCGCACGACACGCGGTAGTTGTTGTCCATCATGTACTTGCCGTCGCTCTCCATCGTGTCGCTGCAGGCGCCTTCATGGAACACCGCGTCGACGTCGCCGTACACGCCCTGCGCGAACCGCGGGTAGAACACGCTCTGGTCGACGTAGTCGGCAATGTGCAGGTCGGCCAGGTTGCGAAACTTGTCGCCCTGGGTGAGGTCGTCGACCGCGATGATGTCGGTGATGCCGCGCGCATTCAGGCCGCGGACGATGTTGCTGCCGATGAAGCCGGCGGCGCCGGTGACGACGATGCGCATCATGGGACCGCTCTTTCAGAGTTTTGGGGGGCGAAGAGTTCTTCGTAGCTGACGGTGGCCGTGCCGAACTTGCCGACCACCACACCGCCGGCGCGGTTGGCCAGCGGCATGGCCTGGCGCAGCGTGAGCCCGGCGGCCACCAGCGCGGCCATGGTGGCGATGACGGTGTCGCCGGCACCGGTCACATCGAACACCTCGCGCGCCTGGGCGCTGGCGTGCAGCTCGCCGTCGGCGTCGTACAGCGTCATGCCTTCCTCGCTGCGCGTGACCAGCAGGGCTTCGAGCTGCAGCTGTTGCCGCAGGTTCTGGGCCTTGCCGCGCAGTTCTTCTTCGCTGCCCCAGCTGCCCACCACCTGCTGCAGCTCGGCGCGGTTGGGGGTGATCAGGCTGGCGCGGCTGTAACGCGAATAGTC
>JAQGMQ010000216.1 GCA_028292305.1 Rhodoferax sp. | reverse complement strand
CGGCCACGAACAGGCCGTGCACCTGGAAGAGCGGCACGGCGAGGAACCGCTCGTCGCCGGGCTGCCAGTCCCACTAGGTCTTGAGCGTCTCGGCAGTGCTCAGCAGGTTGCCATGGGTCAGCATAGCGCCCTTGCTGCGGCCCGTGGTGCCACTGGTGTAGAGGATGGCGGCCAGCTCGTCGGGGCCGCGCTCGGCCACGGTGTGCTGGTCGCTGTGGTGGGCGGCGCGCTCCAGCAGCGAGCCGGTCACGTCGTCGTCGAGCGTGAACACATGCTGCGTGCCGGCCGTGAACGCGATCTTGCTGACCCAGCCGAAATTCTTCGCCGTGCAGACCACCACCGCGGGCTCGGCGTTGTCGATGAAGTAGCTGATCTCGCTGGTCTGGTAGGCGGTGTTCAGCGGCAGAAACACGTAACCCGCGCGCAGCGTGGCCAGGTACAGCACCATCGCCTCGACCGACTTTTCGACCTGCACCGCGATGCGTGCGCCGGGCGGCAGCCCCAGCGAGCCCAGCAGATTGGCCAGCATCGCCGTGGCGCGGTCGAGGTCGCGCCAGCTGTAGACCAGGCCCCGGTCGGTCTCGACCGCCACGCTGTCGAGGTCTTCTGGAAAGGCGCTGCGCAGCGCGGCGAAAAGATTGGCGTTGGATGGTTTCATGAAAGCGCGGAAGGTTGTGGATACGTTTCGGTCGGCCTAGTCTAGTTTGGCACCGGAGGCTTTGACCACGGCCGCCCAGCGCTTCACCTCGGCGCTGACGAAGCTGCCGAATTGCGCCGGCGTGAGGCTTGGAAACTCGGCGCCGTTGCTGGCCCACACGGTCTTGAGTTCGTCGGTGGCACCGGCCCGGCGCACTTCTTCGACCATGCGGTTCTGCGCTTCGGTGGGCGTGCCCTTGGGCGCCCACAGGCCGTACCAGGTGGTGACGGTGTAGTCGGGCAGGCCGACCTCGGCGGCGCAGGGCACGTCGGGGAACGCCGGGTTGCGCTGGCTGCCCGAGACCATCAGCGCCTTGATGCGGCCACCCTTGATGTGCGTGGCCGAGGAGCCCAGGCCGTCGAACATCATGTCCACCTGCCCGGCCACCAGGTCGCGCAGCGCCGGGCCCGCACCGGTGTAGGGGATGTGGGTGATGAAGGTGTCGGTCTGCTGCTTGAACAGCTCGCCCGCCAGGTGGTGCGAGGTGCCGGTGCCGGCCGAGCCGTAGTTCAGCTTGCCGGGGTTCTTGCGCACCATCGCCAGGAAAGACTTCATGTCGGGCGCGGTGACGTTCTTCGGGTTCACCACCACCACCTGCGGCACGTTGGCCAGCAGCGCCAGTGGCACCAGGTCGCGCTCGATGTCGTAGTCGAGCCTGGCGTACATGGCAGGTGCGATGGCGTGGTGCACCGCGCCCATGAAGAAGGTGTAGCCGTCGGGCTGGGCCCGCGCGGCAATGCCGGCCCCGAGTGTGCCGCCGGCGCCGCCCTTGTTTTCAATGATCAGCTGGCGGCCGGTGAGCCGCGAGAACTGGCCCGACAGCGGCCGCGCAAACGCATCGGTGCCACCGCCCGCGGGGAACGGCACGATCAGCATGACCGGCTTGGTGGGCCAGCCGGAGGCCTGGGCCAACGCGGGCGCGGCAGACCATGCGCCGCCCGTTGCCAGGCCGGCCGCGGCCAGACGCAATACATCACGCCTCTTGGGGCAATCTTTCATTTTTTGTCTCCGTTGTTGTGAATGCAATAACCACCGTCACCGACTGTCACCGAACCTTCTTGGCGGCAATGCACGCCACGCCCTGCACTTCAAAAATGCAGGCCCTCGATTGCGCCCGAGGCCGGGATCTTGCCCTGCGCCAGCATGGCCCGGTGTTTGTCTAGCCGCTTCAGGTCATACAGGTAGTTGACCATCAGCCCGTACGACTGTTTCAGCCCCTTGTTCGACGGATCGCCGGCCCAGTTGAGCTGTTCGACCCGCGCGCCATTGCCCAGGTGGAAGCGGGCCACCGGGTCGCAGGGCTTGCCTTCCTGCAGCTCACGGCCCAGGTAGTGGGCCGCCGCGCGCATCAGAAACTTGCGCACCGGGGAGTTGTCGGCCAGGGCCAGCGGCTTCTCGATGGCGGCGTTGATGTGTTCGGGCAGCGGCGGCTCGAAGCCCACGGCGCGGCCGAGCTCGCTCAGGTCCTTCGGGTTCATTTGCGCAATCATGGCCGCGCCGTTCTTGCCCAGCCAGCCGCGGTAGCCGGGGATGGGCGACAGGGTCGCGAAAGTCTTCAGCTGCGGAAATTCGGCCTTCAGCGTTTCGACCACGCGCTTGATCAGCGAATCGCCGAAACTCACGCCGCGCAGGCCCACCTGGGTGTTGCTGATCGAATAGAAGATCGCCGTGGTGGCCTTGGTCGGGTCGTCGGCATCGGCCGATTCATCCAGCAGCGGGGTGATGCTCTGCGACACCTTGTCGACCAGCGCCACCTCCACGAAGATCAGCGGATCGTCGGGCAGGCGCGGATGAAAGAAGCCGTAGCAGCGCCGGTCGGAGTCGAGCCGGTTCTTCATGTCGGTCCAGCTCTTGATGTCGTGCACCGCCTCGTAGCGGATCAGCTTTTCGATCAACGACGCCGGCGAATCCCAGCTGATGCGTCGCAGGTCGAGGAAACCCACGTCGAACCAGGTGGAGAACATGTACTCCATCTCCACGTCGAGCGCCTGCAGGCGTTTGTCGGTCTTCAGGTGCGGCGACATCTCGGCGCGCAGGTCGACCAGGAAACGGATGCCTTCCGGGAACACGCTGAAGCGCTGCAGCAGGCGGCGGCGCGGCGACACCGTGGCGCGGCGGTAGTTGACCTCGGCCACGGCTTCATCGGGCGTGCCCACGGCCGCGGCGAACTTGGCCTGTGCCAGCTTGACCTTGGCCATGTCGGCCACGAACTGCTCGCTCATCAACAGCCACATGTCGCGCCGCTGCGCCACCGTGGCGCGGGCATACCAGCCGGCCACGCCTTCGGCCCGGCGCCCGCCTTCGACTTCGCTGACCTGCGGGTCGACGATGGCGCGCAGTTCTTCGAGCGTGCGGCGCAGCACACGCGGCGACAAGGCTTCTTCACTTTGCCGCAGCGTGGCGCCCAGACGTTCGCGGGTCGACCGCGGCGCCTTGGTCACCGCCTTCGCGGCCGGCACGGCAGCCGCAGCGCCATCGGGCGCGGCGCGCAGCCGGGCGACTTTGGGGAAGGTGCGGGTGATCCAGTCCGGTGTGTTCATTGAAAGACCTTCATGCGGCGCACTGCGGTGCACACGGGGTGGGGCCAGCTGCGCTCATGACACCAGCCTCGACCTCTGCTTGCGCGCCAGCTCGCGCAGCGCCTCGCGCTGGCGCGTCAGGTGCGTGCGCATGGCCGCCTCGGCGCCTTCGCTGTCGCGGGCCTGGATGGCGGCAAACACCGCCAGGTGCTCGGCCAGGCTCTGCTTCAGCCGGCCCGGCGCATGCAGCTGCTGCAGCCGCGCCAGCTTCAGGATCTTGCGCAGGTCGGCGATCGACAGGGCCAGCCAGCGGTTGTCGGCCAGCGTGATGATGGCTTCGTGGATGGTGAAGTTGGTGGCGTAGTAGTCGGTGATACGGCCGGCCTTGGCGTGGCCCTGCAGCCGCTCGTGCAGCGTGGTCAGCGCGGCGATGTCGGCCTCGGTCGCGTTGCGCGCGGCTTCGAAAGCGCAGCGGCCCTCCAGCAGCGCGATCACCGGGAAGATGTCGTCCAGATCCTTCTCGGTCACCTGGTTCACGAAGCAGCCCCGCCGCGGCTCGTGGCGCAGCAGGCCTTCGGCCGTCAGCACCTTCAAGGCCTCGCGCAGCGGCGTGCGCGAGATCTCGAGCCGCTCGCACAGCGCCACCTCGTCGAGAAAGCTGCCCGGCGCCAGCTCGCCCGAGAAGATGCGCTCGCGCAGCGTGTCGGCGACTTCCTGGTGTAGCGAGTTCTGGACTAGGCGCATGGTGGGCTGAATTGAGGCTGGCGGATGACGTGGATTGAGACGGTGGTGCGTGGTGGCGGATTCGAATGTCGGTCGGGCTTCGATGCTTTTTGCAGGGGTTGGCTTTTCAGCGCGTCGGTCGTTTGGCTACGGCTGCTGGCGCAACGATAGCGCCTGAAGCCGCACTTCAATTCTGGTAATTACCCGTAATTATGGAAAACGGCATCCAGCCACCGCAGCGCACCTGGACGGCATCCGGCTTCACGCGGTGGATGCGGTAGAGGTCCAGGTGGTCGAGCTGCATGTGTGTTCCTTTATCTCCCGCCCGTGACGGGCTCCGGCGCGCCTGTGCCCATCATGGCGAACGGCGCTTGAAGAGCGTCAAGGCCACGACCGCCAGCGCAAGCACCAGCAGTACGGTGCTCGCGCCGAAGGTGTTGGCGATGCGGTGCGCCAGGTGTTCCGCTGCAACCGACGTCGCGGTCGTGGTGGCCGCCGACACCGCCACCAGGGCGCTCAGCCCGAGCGCGCCGCCGATCTGGTGCGCGACGTTGACCAGGCCCGAGGCGGCGCCCGCGTCGTCATGGCCCACACCCGCCACGGCAGCCACCGTCAAGGGCCCGAGCGCAGCGCCCTGCCCCAGCCCGATCAGGACCATCGGCAAGGCCACGGCCGTGACATACGCCGAGTGGGCCGTCACCTGCGCCAGCCAGGCCATGCCCACGGCGGACACCGCCAGGCCCGCGGCCAGCACCCGCGTGCTGCCGCAGGCCCGTGCCAGGCGCGGCACCAGGAGCGCGGCGGCGAGGTTGGGAAGCGTCACCGGCAAGAACGCCAGGCCGGCACGCAATGGGGTGTAGCCCAGCACGCCCTGCAGGTATTGGGTGCTGAAGAACCAGAAACCGACCATGCCGCCAAGGAACAACAGGCGTGCACCGTAGGCGCCGCTGCGCTCGCGGCTGGCGAACAGATGCAGCGGCAGGATCGGGTGCGCCGCACGCGATTCGTGCATGACGAACCCCACCAGCAGCACGACACCCGTCGCCACCGATGCGGCGGCGATCGCGTCGCTCCACCCGACCTCGGCCGCACGCACGATGCCGAAGACCACGGCCGTCATGCCCAGCGTGGAAGTCAGCGCCCCCGGCACGTCCAGCCCGCCTGCGCGGCGCGGCGTCTCGGCCAGGTGGCGCCGCGCGCCCCAGACCAGCGCGAGCCCGATCGGCAGGTTGATGAAGAAGCCGAGACGCCAGCTGAAAAGATCGGCCATGAGGCCGCCGAGCACCAGCCCGAGACTTGCGCCCACGCCAGCCGCCGCCGAGTAGTAGGCAAAAGCGCGCGTGCGGCCCGGGCCTTCGGCGAAATGCGTGGACAACAGCGCCAAGGTCGACGGCGCGAGGATGGCCGCGCCCGTGCCTTGCACGGCACGTGCGAACAGCATCCAGCCCGGCGTCTGCGCAACGCCGATGACCAGCGAAGCGCCGGTGAACACCGCCAGCCCGGCGATGAACATGCGACGCCGGCCGAAGAGGTCGCCGGCGCGGGCGCCCAGCAGCAGCAGGCCGCCGAAGGCCAGCGTGTACGCGTTCTGCACCCACGACAGCCCCGCCGCGGAAAAGGCCAGCTCGGCCTGTATCTTCGGAAGCCCGGTCAACACGATGGAGATGTCGACCACCAGCATCAGGTAGCTGCTGATGATGATGGCCAGCACGGCCGCCAATTTCGAGCCGTGCTGCGGCCCGTGCGCGGCGGCCTGCCGGGGCCGTGCGCCAGCCAGCGCCGGCAATGGAAGGTCAGGTGTTTTCATGGATCTGGATGACAGGTGAAGCCGCGCGACGCTGCAGGTGCCGCGTCCACGCCAGCGCGTAGTGCGTGAGAAAGGCATAGAGGCCGACGGTGCAGGCCCAGTGCACGAAGAAGCTGGCGGTCGACGTGCCGTAGTCCCATCCGTCCAGGCTCATCTGCATGGCCGGCGACCAGCATGGCCAGCAGCTGCAACGTCCAGGCGCGGGCCGGGCTGGCGGGGGTCAGCCGGTCGAGGTTGCTGGGGAACGTCACGCGGTTCACTTCGGCCCGAGAAAGCGCCGGTGCGCGCAGCAAGGACGCCACCGCCAGCGTGGCCGTGAGTGGCAATCAACAGAATGGAATTTGCGGTTGAATCGTGGTTTCAGAGGCATGCGGGCAAGTCTAGACAGCCCTTCATTCAGCGACTAGACTACTTAATCTGCATGGCCTTTTAAGTTTTATTAAACAATGACGCGTTTTGACGACCTGGCGGCGTTCGCCGCCGTCGTGCGCGCCGGCAGCTTCACGCGAGCCGCCGCACAGATGGGCCTGACTCCCTCCGCACTGAGCCAGACGGTGAAGGCGCTCGAGCTCAGGCTCGACATGAAACTGCTCAACCGCACGACCCGCAGCGTGTCGACCACCGAGGCCGGCGAGCGCCTGTACCAGACGGTCGGCCCGCGCTTCGCCGACATCGAGGGCGAGCTGAAGGTGCTCGGCGAACTGCGTGGCAAACCCGCCGGCCTGGTGCGCATCACGGGCACCGAGAACGCCATCAGCGCGGTGGTCTGGCCGAGACTCGCGCCCTGGCTGCCGCACTATCCGGACATCCAGCTCGAACTGAGCAGCGACAACCGCTTCGTGGACATCGTCGCCGAACGTTTCGACATCGGTGTGCGGCTGGGCAACGACGTGGCCAAAGACATGATCGCCGTGCGCATCGCGCCCGACATGCGCATGGCGGTCGTCGGCGCGCCAGCCTATTTCGCGAGCCACCCGTCCCCGTCAACACCCGAAGACTTGCAGGCCCACGACTGCATCGGCCGCCGCTTGCCGACCCACAACGGTCTGCTGAGCTGGGAGTTCCAGAAGCGTGGCAAGAGTTTTTCAATCAACGTGGCCGGGCGCCTCGCCTTCAACGTCAACGCGCTGATCGTCGACGCGGCGCTGCGAGGCCATGGCCTGGCGTGGGTCCGGCTCGACCAGGTGACCGAAGCGCTCGCCGACGGGCGCCTGCTGACCGTGCTGGACGCGTGGTCGCAGAGCTTTCCGGGGTATCACCTCTACTACGCGACGCGGCGCGCATCGCCGGCATCGGCACTCGTGGTGGACGCGCTGCGCTCCTCTACCGCTTGATGACGGTACCGTCACCGCCGCAATAGCGGCCATTCGATTCAAAATTTTTCCCGCCCGACATACTCGATCAAAGCCTTCAATTTCGTGGCCTGGTCATGCCGGCTGGCGTAATACAAGTAGAACCCCGGAAACGTCGGCGAGAACTTGGTGAGAACCCGCTTCAGCCGCTTCGCGCGGATGTGTGGCTCTGCCAGTTGCTCGAAGGTGTAAGCAAGCCCCACCCCCTCAAGCGCCGCGTCAATGCTGAACAAGGTGTCGCTGATGGTCAGGCTGCCCTGCACTTCGTATTCCACCGGCCGCCCGCCGACATCGAATTCCCATTTGTAGATGGCGCCCGTGCCAGAGCCCCGAAACCGCACGCAGTTGTGCCGATGCAGCTCGTCGGGATGGCGTGGTGCGGGACAACGCTCGAGGTAGGCCGGCGATGCTACGACGACCATGGTCACCGGCCCGCCAAGGGGCACAGCCACCATGTCCTGTTGAACACTCTCTCCCATGCGAATTCCGGCGTCAAAGCCTCTCTCGACGATGTCGACAAATCCTTCGTCGTTGGTCAACTCGATTTGCACGTCGGGGTATTCCTGCAGGAAGCCGGCGAGCCGGTGTTGCAGCACCATCGCGATGGCCACCCGCGCCGCGTTCAGACGCAACGTGCCTGCGGGCCGTCCCTGCAACACATTGAGTTCTTCCCCGGCCACGACGACCTCACCCAACGCAGGGCCGATCCTGGCCAGGTAGGCCTCCCCTGCCTCGGTGAGACTGACACTGCGCGTTGACCGGTTCAGCAACCGGACGCCCAACCGGGTCTCCAGATGCCGGATGGACTGGCTCAACGCCGAGGGCGATACCTCCAGTTCCGCGGCCGCTGCGCTGAAGCCCTTGTGCTGCGCCACCTTCCAGAACGCGATCAGTCCATCCAGCTGTTTGAGTCTCATATTGAAGATTATCTTCAAAAGGCGTACAGCATTAGGGTATTTTTCTTTTTGATGACCCAACCTACAGTCGGCCGCATCGGAAGGAAATCAGATGCCCGGCTTGTTCGAAGGCGAGTTGACTTTCGAGGTGCTGGTGCGCCGGCTGGTCGCCAGCCTCTGGCACGTTTCCACCCTATCCCACGGAGTTTCCATGAACAACCCTGCACGAACCACCGAAGCCAGCACGTACCCGGCTCCTGCCCTGACCCGGCGTGACCTGATGACCAGAACCGCCCTCGTCGGCGCTGGTCTGGCTACCGTGCCCATGGCCTGGGCCACCACCTCCCAACACAAAGAAACCAACACCATGCGAAAACGAAAACTCGGCCAATTGGAAGTCTCGGAACTCGGCGCCGGCGCGATGAGCATCAGTGCCAACTACGGACCGCCAGCGGACAAGCGCCAGGGCATCGCCGTCCTGCGTGCGGCACACGAACGCGGGGTCACGTTTTTCGACACTGCCGAAGTCTATGGCCCGTTCACGAGTGAAGAGCTGGTGGGCGAGGCCCTTGCGCCGTTTCGCGATCAGGTGGTCATCGCGACCAAGTTTGGCTTCAACATTGAAGGCGGAGGCTTGAACAGCCGGCCGGAGCACATTCGGAAGGTCGTCGAGGCGTCCCTCAAGCGTTTGCGCACGGACCGCATCGATCTCTTGTACCAGCATCGGGTCGATCCCGCCGTGCCCATCGAAGAGGTCGCCGGTGCCATCCAGCAACTCATTGCCCAAGGCAAGGTGCTGCATTTCGGGCTATCGGAAGCCAGCGCCAAGACCATCCGCCGCGCCCATGCGGTGCAGCCGGTAACCGCCGTTCAAACCGAGTATTCGGTGATGGAACGCGATGTCGAGCGCAACGGTGTGCTCAAGACCTGCGAGGAGCTCGGCATCGGCTTCGTGCCATGGGGGCCGGTGGGCATGGGTTACCTCAGCGGAACGATGCACGGGGGCACGAAGCTTGATCCCAAGACAGATTTCCGCTCTGGCTTTGACCGCTTCTCACCCGCCAACCTGGTGGCCAACCAGCCGATCATCGACGTGTTGAAACGCGTGGGAGCGCGAAAGAACGCGACACCGGCACAGGTGTCTCTGGCATGGCTTCTGGCGCAAAAGACGTTCATCGTGCCGATTCCTGGCACGCGCAACACTGACCACCTGCGAGAGAACCTGGCGTCGATTGACTTGCAACTGCTCACGCTTGATCTGGTCGAGATCGACACGGTTTTCGCCCGCATGCAGGTCAAGGGTGGGCGCATGAACGCAGACCAGATGCGCATCGTAGACGCGACGGTGTAAAAGCCTGCCGGGCGCCTGAGGCCTCATTGGCGATGGGCCAGTCACCAGCCGGAGATGCTGCCCGGTTGCCCAGCATGCGCCCGCTCGTTCAGCCTGCCCCACCACCCCGCTTGTCCATCAGGCGCACCAGCATCGGCACCACGCTGAACACCGCCAGCGCCAACAACGCACTCAACACCGCCGTTGCCTCGCGCCCCATGCCCGCGGCCACGCCGATGGCGGCCGTGAGCCAGATGCCGGCGGCGGTCGTCAGGCCCTTGACGCGTTCCTCGCCGTCCAGCTTCAGAATCGCGCCCGCGCCCAAAAAACCTACGCCGGCGATCACGCCTTGCACCACCCGGCTCAGGTCGCCCGTGGCCATGCCGTCCTGCTGGGAGACCAGCACGAACAGAGCCGCACCCATCGCCACCAGCATGTGGGTGCGGATGCCTGCGTCCTTGCCATGCGCCTCACGCTCGAAGCCGAGCAGGCCGCCGAGCACGGCCGCCAGCAACAGCCGCAGCAGCACGCGGGTGGCCTGCTCGACATCGGGCAGGTCGGAAAACTCCGAGGCGATGGTCTCGCCGATTTTGTGCAGCAGGGTGGGCATGGCAATCAGGGCTGTCGTTGGCTGCTACGCGGCGCTGGCTTGTCCATGCTGAACGTGATCAGGGCGACCCGTCGACGCCCTGCTGTGGCGTCGCCAGAAACAGCAGCGTCGAACGGCCCGTGACCAGGTACGACACGCCGGGTGCGAAGGCGGGCTCCTCGCCTTCCGCATCCCAATCGGCGGTGTCGATGAGGCGCTTCCACTCGCAGCCGTCGTCGCACTTCGGCAGCTCGAATTCAACCGCGTCATGCCAGGCGTTGAACACCATCAGCACGGTGGCGTCGGAGCCGCGCCGCACGATGCCCGAGGTTTGCGCCCGGCCATCGAGCAACACGCCGAAGCACAGCGTGGCCGGGTCGTCCCAATTCTCGGGCATCATTTCCGTGCCGACCGGCGTGAGCCAGGTCACGTCCTTCACGCCCAGCTCTTCGTTCCAGGCACCGGTGAGGAAGCGGTTGCGGCGCAACACGGGCAGGTGGGTGCGGAGTTCGGTGAGCCGCTGCACGAAGCGCATCAGCGATTTGCCCGCATCATCGATGCCGGCCCAGTTCACCCACGAGATTTCGTTGTCCTGGCAATAGGCGTTGTTGTTGCCGTGTTGCGTGCGGCCGAACTCGTCGCCCGCCAGCAGCATCGGTGTGCCTTGCGACAGCAGCAAGGTCGCCAGCAGATTGCGCTGCTGCCGGGCCCGCAACGCGAGGATGCCGGCGTCGTCGGTCGGACCCTCGGCGCCGCAGTTCCACGAGCGGTTGTCGGAATGGCCGTCGCGGTTGTCTTCACCGTTGGCGGCGTTGGCCTTGTCGTTGTAGCTCACCAGGTCGGCCAGGCAGAAGCCGTCGTGCGCGGTGATGAAGTTGACACTGGCCCATGGCCTGCGGCCACGGTGGTTGAACTTGTCGCCGCTGGCCGTCACGCAGCTCGCGAGCGCCGGCACGCTGCCCTCCTCGCCTTTCCAGAACGAGCGCACGGTGTCGCGAAAGCCATCGTTCCATTCGGCCCAGCCGGGCGCGAAACGGCCGACCTGGTAGCCGCCCGGCCCGCAATCCCAGGGCTCGGCGATCAGCTTGACGCTGGAGAGCACGGGATCCTGCCGGCAGCTGACGAGAAAGCCGCCGCTTTCGTCGAAGCCTTGCGGCTCGCGCGCGAGGATGGTCGCGAGATCGAAGCGGAAGCCGTCGACGTGCATCTCGGCGACCCAGTAGCGCAGGCTGTCGGTGACCATCTGCAGCACCCGCGCGTGGCTGAGGTTCAGCGTGTTGCCGGTGCCGGTGTCGTTGATGTAGTAGCGCTCGTCGCCGGGCAGCAGGCGGTAGTAGCTCGCGTTGTCGATGCCCTTGAACGACAGCGTCGGCCCGCGCTCGTTACCTTCCGCTGTGTGGTTGTAAACGACGTCGAGGATCAGCTCGAGGCCGGCTTCGTGTACATTGGCGACCATTTCCTTGAACTCGCGCAGCGAGTTCGCGCGGTCGGCCG
>JAQGMQ010000210.1 GCA_028292305.1 Rhodoferax sp. | reverse complement strand
GGCCCACGCCCTGGATGCGGGCCAGCCGGTCCTTGACGTTGAGCACCGCGTAGTTGCGCAGGTAGGTCATGTCGTAGCGGTTGTTGGGCGACACCAGATGCACCACCATGGTCAGGTCGGGCGAACTCTTGATGGTGGTGATGCCGAGCCGGCGCACTTCTTCGGGCAGCCGCGGTTCGGCTTGCGCCACGCGGTTCTGCACCAGTTGCTGCGCCTTGTCGGGGTCGGTGCCGAGCTTGAAGGTCACGGTCAGCGTCATCACGCCATCGGTGGTGGCCTGGCTGCCCATGTAGAGCATGTTTTCAACGCCGTTGATCTGCTCTTCGAGCGGCGTGGCCACCGTCTCGGCGATCACCTTGGGGTTGGCGCCGGGGTAGGTGGCGCGCACCACCACTTGCGGCGGCGCGACTTCGGGGTATTCCGAGATCGGCAGGGCGCGCAGCGCCAGCAGACCCGAGATCAGGATCAGCAGCGACAGCACACCGGCGAAGATCGGGCGGTCGATGAAGAATTTGGATAGATTCATTTTTGTGTTCCTCGGTGGGCGTCGTCCCGGATCAGGACTTCGCCACGGTGCGGGTGGCGGCTTCGGCCTTGGCGTCCATCGGCACTTCCTGCGGCGCGATCAACGCACCGGGGCGCACACGCTGCAGGCCGTTGACCACCAGCTTCTCGCCAGCCTTCAGGCCCTTGCTGATGATGCGCAGGCCGTTGATGGAGCCGCCCAGCTGCACTTCGCGGTAGGCCACGGTGTTGTCGGCGCCCACCACCATCACGAACTTCTTGTCCTGGTCGGTGCCCACGGCACGCTCGCTCACCAGCAGCGCGGCTTCGGCCTTGGCCTGGCCCATGCGCAGGCGGGCGAACTGGCCGGGCATCAGGCTGCCGTCCTTGTTGTCGAACACGGCGCGCACCCGCACCGTGCCGCTCTTCGCGTCGACCTGGTTGTCGACCAGCTGCAGCTTGCCGGTGAACGGCGTGTCAACACTGGCTGACGTGCCCATCTGCACGGGGATGTTTTCCAGCGCGCGCATGTCGCCGGCGCCGTCCTTGCCATGCGTGTCTTTCAGCGCGCGGGCCACAACGCGTTCATCGGCGTCGAAGCTGGCGTAGATCGGGCTGATCGAGACCAGCGTGGTCAGCACCGGTGCGCCCGGGCCCGCGGCCACCAGGTTGCCCACCGTCACTTCGAGCTTGCCGACGCGGCCGGCCACCGGCGCCCGCACCTGCGTGTAGCCCAGGCTCAGGCGCACGGTCTGCAGGCTGGCCTGTGCGGCGCGCAGATTGGCTTCGGCTTCGCGCAGGGTGTTCACGCGTTCGTCCAGCTCACGCTGGGCGATGGCGCGTTCGTCCCACAGGCGCTTGGCGCGTTCGTGTTCGCTGGCCGAGTGGGTCACGCGGGCCTGCGCGGCGGCCAGCTGGGCTTCGGCACGGTCCACGTCGGCGGCGTAAGGCGCCGGGTCGATGGTGATCAGCAGGTCGCCCTTCTTCACCAGCGCGCCTTCGCGGAAGTGCACCGACTGCACCGAGCCCGCCACACGCGAACGGATGTCCACACGCTCGACGGCTTCAAGCCGGCCCGAGAACTCGTCCCAGGCGGTGACCTGGCTCTCGGCCACGGTGGCCACGGACACGGGAATCGCCTGCGGCGCCGCGGGCGCGAGGCTGGCTTCGGCCGGCACGCTGTGCATCCCGAAGACGATGGTGGCGGCCGCGGCCACGGCGGTCAGGGCGGCGGCGGTGGTCCATAGCGCGCCGCGGGAATTGGTGGAGAGGTTGGCTTTCATGGTGCGTCCTTTAAAACAAATCGAGAAAAAGCTGGGTGTATGGGCAATGCGGCGGCGCAACCGGGGCTTGGCCCGGGTCATTCGCGGCGGTCTATGGGTTGGTGCGGCCGGCTATGAGGTGCCGGGCCGGCCGTCGTCAGGACGGGCTCGGCGCGCAGCGGCTTTGTCTTCAGCGGCTGCGTCGGCGGCGGTTGCCGGGGAAGACGTCGATGTCGATGTCGATGTCGATGTCGATGTCGATGTCGATGTCGTTGTCGTTGTCGTTGTCTTTGCTGTCGTTGTCGGTTTGGCCGTGGCCTCGAAGAACGCGCGGAACTGCTGCTTCACGGCCACGCCGCAGCTGCATTCGCCATTCACGGGCAGGGTCAGCGCGTCGGGCCAGTTCTGGGCGGCCTGCATCACGTGGTAGGTCACCTCGATACCGGCGTTGCGCAGGCGTTCGGCATAGGCCTTGGCCTCGTCGCGCAGCGGGTCGTCCAGGCCGCTCAGCACCAGCGTCGGCGCGATGTCGGCGAGCCGGCGCGAACCGCCGGGCACGGCGTACGGGTGTTCGGCGTCCATCGGGCAGCGCAGGTACTGCAGCCAGCCGTCGGCCCATTTGCATTGGGTGGCATCGGCCGTGGCCTTGCGCAGCGACGCCGTGCCCACGCAAGGGTCGAGCATCGGCGACAGCAGGATCTGCCCGGCCAGCGGCGGGTGGCCACGGTCGCGGGCCATCACGGCCATGGCGGCGGCGATATTGCCGCCGGCTTCTTCGCCCGCCAGGAAGATGCGCGCGCCCTGGCCGGCCAGCTTGACGCGGTTCTTGTAGACCCACTCCAGCACGTCGTAGCCGGCTTCCACGCCATCGGGGAACGGGTTCTTGGGGGCCAGCGGATACGCCAGCGAGACCACCACCGCGCCGGCACCGGCCAGCATGCGGGCCACGGTGCTGCCGCTGTCCAGATCGCCGGCCACGAAAGCGCCACCATGGAAATGCACCACCAGCGGGTTGCCGCCACCAGGCGTACGGCGCCCATACATGCGCACATCCATCGGCGGGCGTTTGGCCAGCGGGATGCACGCGTTCTTTTCTTCGATGGTGTTCGAAGCCAGCTTGGCGGCGGTGGTTGCGGTGCGGGGTGACATGGCGGTTTTCATAAGACCTACGGTGTAGTGAAATGTAGCGGTGTCGTTGGCGGGCATAAAGAGCAACTTTGCGAGTTCTCTGTTTCCAAAACACCAACAATGGCCCCACTTTTGCATGGGAAGATGCGATCCGTTGCAGCCCAACGGCTGTAACCCCTTCGCGTGAGCGATCGAATCACAAGGAAAGTCCATGGACCAGATACTGACCATGCGTGTCTTTGCAAGGGTCGTCGAGGCGGGCACCTTCACCCGCGCCGCCGACTCTCTGGCATTGCCCAAGGCCACGGTCACCAAACAGATCCAGCACTTGGAGGCGCGTTTGCGCGTGAAGTTGCTGAACCGCACCACGCGCCGCGTCACCGTGACGGCCGATGGCGCCGCCTATTACGAACGCACGGCCCGGCTGCTGGCCGATCTGGACGAGCTGGAGGCCAGCATGGGCAATGCGCAGACCAATCCGCAGGGGCGGCTGCGGGTGGACGTGGGCTCGTCGGTGGCCAGCCTGCTGATCATTCCGGCGCTGTCGAGCTTCTTCGAGCGTTACCCCGACATCCAGGTCGACATGGGCGTGAGCGACCGGCCGGTCGATCTGATCGGCGACAACGTCGATTGCGTGATCCGCGGCGGCGAACTCATCGACCAGTCGCTGGTGGCGCGGCGCATCGGCAACCTGCAGTTCATCACCGTGGCCTCGCCCGACTACCTGCGCCGCTTCGGCACGCCGCAGCACCCGAACGACCTGCAGGACACCCACCGCATGGTCAATTTCTTTTCGCCGCGCACGGGGCGCATGTTCCCGCACGACTTCGAGAAGGACGGCGAGGAGATCGCGCTGGACAGCCACCACCGCATCTCGGTGAACGACAGCAACGCCTACACCGCGGCGGCCGTCGCCGGCCTGGGCGTGACGCAGATCTCCAGGTTCATGGCCGCGCCCTACTTGGCCAATGGCGCGCTGGTGCAGGTGTTGCCTGACTGGGCCATCAAGCCCATCCCCATCTACGTGGTGTATCCGCCGAACCGGCACCTGAGCGCCAAGGTGCGCTCGTTCGTGGACTGGACGGTCGAGCTGTTCAACAGCCAGCCCGACCTGCAGTAGCCGCGCCGCCCGATCCGGTGCGCCGGGGCTAGTCGGCCTTGATGTTGGCCAGCTTGATGACCTTGCCGTACTTGGTGAACTCGGCCTCGGTGAAGGCGCCGAGTTCCTGTGGCGAGCCATAGGCCGGCTTCACCGCCAGTGCCTTGAGCTTGCTGTCCACATCGGGCATCTGCATGATCTTGCCCAGGTCGGCGCTGAGCCGGGCCACGATGTCGGCCGGGGTCTTGGCCGGCGCGTACAGCGCGTACCAGCCCGACACCTCGAAGCCCGGGAACCCGGCTTCGGCGAAGGTCGGCACATTGGGCAGCTCGGGCAGGCGCGTGGGCGACGACACCGCGATGGCGCGGATCTTGTCTCCCTTGATCATCGGCATGGCCGCGGTGGTGGTGTCGAAGATCACCGCCAGCCGGCCGCCGATCAGGTCCATGGTGTGGGCGTTGCCACCCTTGTACGGCACATGCGTCATGGTCACGCCCGCGGTCTGGCTGAACAGCTCGCCGGCCAGGTGCAGCGGCGAGCCATTGCCGGCCGATCCGTACATCACGTCGCCAGGCCGCTTCTTCGCGTCATCGACCAATGACTTGAGGCTGGTGTAGGGCGAATCCTTGTTCACCGTGGCCACGATCGGCGCCACGCCGATCAGGCCGATGGGGGCGAAATCCTTCAGGGCGTCATAACCCGGGCTGGCGATCAGGTGCGGGCTCACGGCGTTGCTGGCCAGCGAGCCGAGCACGATGGTGTAGCCGTCGGCCGGTGCCCGCGCGGCAATGGCGGCGCCGATGGTGGTGCCGGCGCCGGGCCGGTTGTCCACGATCACCGGCTGGCCCAGGGTCTCGGCCAGTTTCTGGCCGATCAGGCGGCCCACCGCGTCGTTGGCGCCACCGGCCGGGTAGGGCACGATCAACACCACCGGCTTGGTGGGATAGGCCGGCGCCTGCGCCAAAGCCGGCAGGCTGACGGTGGCGGCCAGGGCCAGGGCGCCGAGCAGGCTGCGGCGCAGCAGGGTGAGGTGGCGGGAACGGGGGTTGCGGGTGGTCGGCATGGACGTTGTCTCCTGTTGTTTTCGTTGGTGGCTGCGGTGGCCGTTCGGCGGTTGCATAACGGCATCTTGCAAGCTCGACCAAATTCTTTCACAATCTACCAAAATCAATCAACAGATATTTGCTGGATTGCCCTACTCATAGGTGAATACCCTAGCAAAATCTACCAACAAGATGCCGTCTTCTGCCGTTTCACCGCCCAACAAAGCTCTGCTGAACGTGGTTTCGCTGCTGCCCAGCCAGCGCCGCGACCGCATCGTCGACTTCCTGCGCAGGCATGGCGCGGTCACGCTGCAGCAGCTGGCCCAGGCCATGGACGCCTCGGTGTCCACCCTGCGGCGCGACCTGGACGCGCTGGAGGCCGACGGCGTGCTGGACCGCACCCACGGCGGCGCCTTGTTGCGCCAGCAGCACTACAGCACCTTCGAGCCCGATCCGGCGGCGGCCGCCGAGTTGTCGCCGCGTGAAAAACGCGCCATCGGTTATGCGGCCGCGGCCGCCCTCGAACCGGGCCAGAGCGTGATCTTCGACAGCGGCAGCACGGTGATGGAAGCCGCCCGTGCCGCGCTCGAGCGCCGCATCGAGCTGGTCGCCGTGACCAACGACCTGGCCGTGGCCCAGCTGCTGGGCACCAGCGCACTGGTGCGCGTGCATGTGCTCGGCGGCATGCTGAGGAAGGGCAGCAACACGCTGATGGGCGACGATGTGCTGAGCGGCGCGCGGCACATCCGCGCCGACGTGC
>JAQGMQ010000203.1 GCA_028292305.1 Rhodoferax sp. | reverse complement strand
GTAGCCGACCGCGACTTCGACCGCCACGTCAAACGCACGGCACAACGACCGGTGACGAGTGGCAAGGTGTCGGTGCGCGAGGCCTTGTGGTTCGGCGCGGCACTGGCGCTGGCCGCCTTCGCGCTGGTGCTCACCACCAACGCCGCCACGGTGGGGTGGTCGTTCGCCGCACTGGCCGTGGCGCTGGTCTATCCGTACGCCAAGCGTTATGTGTCGATGCCGCAAGCGGTGCTCGGGGTGGCGTTCAGCTTCGGCATCCCGATGGCGTTTGCGGCGGTGCGGGGTGGCCCGCCGTGGCAGGTGTTCACGGCCGCCGGCTGGGCCGGGTTCAGCCTGGCCGCGTGGTGGGCCAGTGTGCCGCCGCTGGCCTGGCTGCTGCTGCTGGGTAATCTGTTCTGGGTGCTGGCCTATGACACCGAATACGCGATGGTCGATCGGGATGATGATCTGAAGATCGGCATGAAGACGTCGGCCATTACGTTGGGGCGGCTGGATGTGGCGGTGGTCATGCTGAGTTATGGGCTGTTTCTTCTGGTGTGGGTGGTGGGCTTGAGGGGTCGAGTTTTCGGGCCGGTTTTCTACGCCGGGGTGGCCGCGGCCGCGGCGCAGGCGGGCTGGCATTTCACGATGATTCGGGGGCGGACGCGGGAGGGGTGTTTCAAGGCTTTTCGGTTGAACCATTGGGTGGGGTTTGCTGTGTTTGTTGGCGTGGTGGGGGCGTATGTGTTGGGCTGACGGCGTGTTTTCTTCTCCGTTTGTTCTGGGCTTGTCGGAGGGCCGGGTTCAGGGTGTCATGGCTGGTTGATTTGTCAATGCATGTTGACGCGGCTGGCCGGTAGCCGCACCGGCGGGCGAGTGACATTTCTTGTGCGCACAAGAACCCTCACGAAAAGAAAGCGCCCCCACTAACTGCGCCCTGCGCTGTCGCTGCGGGAGCCTGCGGCGCTCAGGTTTGGCGGGCTCTGGCTAAACTCGCTGCGCTCAAACAACGCCAGCCCTGATCCGCCAAATCCCTCCGCTCCTCGGCGCATTTAGAGGGGGTGGGGCAGGGGTCCGGGTACCGGATACCGGACGCGTCGCTGCGCTTGCTACCGTCACGGTATTGCTCCCTCGCCCGCATGCGGGAGAGGGCTGGGGTGAGGGTGGTGATTGGCGTTCCTGCGCGTCATACCGACCCTCACCCTGACCCTCTCCCGCTCGCGGGCGAGCGGATAAGTCAACGGGTGCGGACACGGTAGTTGATGCGGCGACGCGTACGGTGTTCTGACTCTGGGTGAGTTCGGCCAGCGGCGCCTGGGACGCGCCTCAAACCTCAAGCATCAAACCGATAATCCGCCGCCGCACACAAGTGCCAATCGCCGTCCCCTCGCAGCTCCAGCACCTGGGTATGAAACCGCAGCACCGCCGCCCGGTGCGCAATGCTCACCAGCGTGACCCCGCTTTGCGCCAGCCGTTCGTACAGCAACGCTTCCGTCGCGCTGTCCAACGCGCTCGTTGCCTCATCCAGAATCGCCACCCGCGGCGCGCGCACCAGCACGCGGGCGAACGCAAGCCGCTGCTGTTCACCGGTGGACAGCAGCTTCTCCCAGTCGTGCACTGCATCCAGCCCGCCGACCTGGTCGGCGAGGGAGCGCAACTCGGCCTCACATAGCACCTCCAGCAGTCGGGCGTCACTGCAATGTGTGGACGTGGCGGGGTAGATCATTTGGCTGCGCAGGCTGCCGATCTGCATATAGGGCCGCTGCGGCAGAAAGAACACGTCCTGCATCGGCAACTGCCGCACGGTGCCGCTGCCGGTGCGCCAGAGCCCGGCCAACGCACGCAGCAGAGAACTCTTGCCGCAGCCGCTGGCGCCGGTGATCAGCAAGCCCTCACCGGGGCGCAGCTGCAGGCTCAGGTCGCGCACCAGCAGCCGACCGAACTGCGGCGTGTGCAGCGTCAGCGACTCGATGGCGAGCTGGTCGCCCACCACGCGGCGGATCTGCGGCTCGGGCGGGTTGGCTGGCGTGGCGCGGTCATCGCGCGTTGACAAGGCTTGCCGCAAGGTGTCCAGCCGGTCGATGCCGGCCACGAAGCGGCTCAGGCTTTCGAAGTTGTCAACGATCAGCGACACCGCGCTCAGCACCGCGGCGAAGGCGCCCGCGGCCTGCACGGCGCGGCCCACTTCAAGCTCGCCCGACAACACTTCGTGCGCCAGGATCACGGCGGGTATCACCAGCGTCAACTGGCTGAAGGCGCGCTGAAAAAGATTCAATGCACGTTGTTTCTTAATGAGTTCGGCGTAGTTCTCGAACGCGGCTTCGAAGCGTGAGTCGATCTGCGCGCGTTCCTGTGCCTCGCCGCGGTAGAAGGCGATCGACTCGGCGTTTTCACGCAGCCGGATCAGGCCGAAACGAAAGTCGGCTTCGCGTCGCAGCTGCCAGAAGTTGAGCCGGATCAGCGGCGCGCCGAAAAGATACAAGGCGCCGAATGTGCCCACGAACGCGTACAGCGCCAGGAAACCCACCAGCACTTTCGACAGCGACCACAGCACCGTGCTGAACGCCACCAGCTGCATCAGCGAGCCCAGGAAGATCAGCAGGAAATTGATCGAGCGGCCGGTGAAGGTGTTGATGTCTTCGCTGATGCGCTGGTCGGGGTTGTCGATGCGGCCACTTGTGCCGATCTCGTAGTATTTGCGGTCCTTGAGGTAACCGTCGAGAAACTGCCCCGTCATCCAGCGTCGCCAGTGGTTGGAAAAGGCGTCGCGCAGGTAGTAGTAAAAGGCGTACACCGGCACGGCGAACACCAGCACCAGCAGGCAGGCCTGTACCGCGTCCCAGAAGCGCGGCGGCTCGCGTGCGGCCAGGGCCGAGGTCATCTCGCCGGTGGTGTTGTTCAGCATGACGGCCAGCTGGGTCTCGCCCAACATCAGCACGATGAGCAGGCCGATCAGCCACCACGCGGCCTTGCGCCGGTCGCCCAACCAGTACGGCATGGCCACCGTCACGAACTGCCGCCAACCGGCCAGCGACACCGAGTGGGGCGTGCGCGTCTGGCCGGGTGGGACGGGGCCGTCGGGCGGCGACGCGAACGAAGGCCCCGCCTCCGATGGGGCGGCGGCATGGGCCGCGGGCGGCAGGGGCGGCGCGGTCTGCGCGGAAGGCGGCATGCGGATCAGTCGAAGTGGCAGAGCTCGACCAGAGCTTGCCTGCGCCCGCGCGGGGTGCCCTGTCGGACGAAACCCACGGGTGGCTACGGAGATTGACCCGTCCGGAGCGGCGTGGGGCGTCGCGCGGCGGCGAGCCGTGGTCTGCCCGTCTATCCTACGCCCGTAGGCCCCCTCTTTTAGGCTTGCGCTGCTCAGCAAGTTGCACCAAGAGAAAGTCGATGAACACGCGCATCCGCAACGGCACATGCCGGCCGCTCGGGTACAGCAGCGTGAAGGGGCGCGACCGCCCGCCGAACGGCTGCAGCACCTCGACCAGCGCACCCGTGGCGAGTTCTTGTTCCACCACGAAGCGGTACGTCTGGAACAGGCCGCCGTGGTGCCGGGCCAGCGTGACGCCGGCCAGCACGTCGTCGGAACTGCTCAGTGCGCCGTCGGTGAGGATGTCACGGTGTTTGCCGTCTTCGGTGAACAGCCAGGCGATGCGGCGGCCACTGCTGGGCAGTTCGAACTGGATGCATTCATGTGTTGCCAGGTCGTCCAGCGTCTTCGGGTTGCCGGCCTGCTTCAGGTACTTGCGCGTGGCTACCACCACCACCGGTGCGTCTTCCAGGTGGCGCGCGATGAGGGTCGAGTCGGGTTGGGCGCGGACGCGGATGGCCATGTCATAACCTTCGTCGACGAAGTCGATGTTGCGGTTGCTCAGGTGCACATGCACTTTCACGCCGGGGTGCTTCATGCGAAACGCGGGCAGCAGCGGCAACACCCGGTGGTGGCCGTAGGTGGTGGGAATGCTGATGCGCAACGTGCCCGCCGCCTCGGCCTGCTGGCCCATGGCTTCGCGCTCGGCTTCGACCAGTTGCGCCAGCGCCTGACGGCACTGCGCGTAGTAGGTGCGCCCCACCTCCGTCAGCTTGACGCTGCGTGTGGTGCGCACGAACAGCTGCAGACCCAGCCGGACTTCCAGCCGCGAGATCGAGCGGCTCACCGCGGTGGGCGTCACGCCCGCCACCAGCGCCGCGGCCGTGAAGCCGCCGTGCTCCGCGGCCAGGCAGAAGAGTTCGATGCTGCCGAGCAGCACATCGTCGAATTGCCGGCTCATTAATTACACCATGTACATATTGATGTGCAAGTTTAGTGATTTATCTCTGCGAGGCGCAGGAATAAAGTTTGTGTCACCAGAGAGAGCATCTCGAATCCCCCTGGCTTTCATCAACTTTTGGAGTCGGAAATGCGCACGAACATCAACGGTAAAACAGCAGTCATCACCGGTGCGTCCAGCGGCATCGGCCTCGGCCTGGCCCAGGCGTTTCTGGAGCGCGGGTACAACGTCGTCGGCAATGCGCGCAGCGCTGAACGCCTGGCGGCGGCGGCCACGCACCTGGGCAACACGGACCGCTTTCTGGGCGTGGCCGGCGACATCGGCCAATGCGCCACAGCAGAAGCGCTCATCGACCAGGCCGTGGCGCGGTTCGGCCAGGTGGACGTGCTGGTCAACAACGCCGGCATCTTCGACGCCAAGCCCTTCATCGCCTATACCGAAGAAGACGTGGACGCCTTCGTGTCGACCAACCTCAAGGGCTTTGTCTATGCGTCGCAGGCGGCGGCCGCGCACATGATCCCGCGCCGGCAGGGCCACATCGTGAACATCACGGCCAGCATCGCGCTGCTGTCCAACATCCAGGTGCCGGCGGCGTTGCCTATCCTCATCAAGGGCGGCATCAACGAC
>JAQGMQ010000197.1 GCA_028292305.1 Rhodoferax sp. | reverse complement strand
GCTTGGCGGTCAGCGCCGAATCCTTGCCGATGATGGCGGCCACCTGCGGGCCGGTCGCGTCTTCGTCGTTGAGCGTGCGGATGAGCGCATGGGCCACTTCCGACATGACGGGCAGCTTGACCGACTGGAAGAATACGGCGATGTCTGGCATGGGCGATGACCTTTGAAAAAGGATGAAACCAAAATCGGAGAAGCTCGGAGAGGCGACAATTAAATTGTTACATTCGCCCGTATTCTGAACGATTTGGCGCGCCCCGACAGCCCCAATCGTGAACCGACTGTGTCGCCGTGAATCGTTACCATCCAGTGCCGGCTGGCCGCCCGCGCGTTCCGTCTGGTGTCGCCGCCTCCAGCACTATTGAAAAGGACCCGTTTTGATTTCTGCGCTCATATTCGATTGCGACGGCACACTCGTCGACAGCGAAGACATCGGCATGGCCGCCATGCACGCCCACGCCCTGCCCTATGGCCTCACGCTGTCGCTGGCCGAGGTGCTGCACGACTTCCGCGGCAAGAGCATGGCCCGCAACGTGGCCAGGTTGGCGCAGCACTCCGAGCGGCCGTTTCCCGACGACTTCACCCTGAGCGCGCGCGCAGCCATGGCCGTGCGTTTTCGCGCCGAGCTGCAAGCCATGCCGGGTGCGGTCGACTTCATCGCCTCGCTCAAACTGCCGTTCTGCGTGGCCACCAACGGCCCGCGCGACAAGACCGAGCTCACGCTGGGCATCACCGGGCTGCTGCCATACTTCAAGGGCCAGATCTACTGCGCCTACGAGGTCGGCCATTTCAAGCCCGAGCCGCATCTGTTCCTGGAAGCGGCCGCCGGCCTGGGCGTGGCGCCCACAGACTGCGCGGTGGTGGAAGACAGCCTGCCAGGCATCATGGCCGGCCTGGCCGCGGGCATGCGGGTGTTCTCGCTGTGCGACCCGGACACCATCCCGGCAGACATCAAGCCGAAGATCACGCAGATCGCACGGCTGGCGGACCTGGACGGCCTGCTCGGCCTGACCGGCTGAGTCCGCGACTGAAGACTTGCCCTCAGACCCCCGCGGCCTGCTGCGGAAAACTCGCTGAGAACACCACGTACGGCTCGGCATAGCTGTAGGCCAGCGTACCGCCATGACCCACGAGCACCTGGTGCGCGATATACAGGCCGAGGCCCACACCTTTGTGGCCGCGCAGCGACTCCGGTGACTTGCGCTCGAACGGCAGGAACATGTTGGCGGCCAGCTCTGCATCGAGCGGCTGGCCGGTATTGCTCACCTCCAGCAGCACCAGGCCGTCGCGCTCGCTCAGCTCCACCAGTACCGGCTCGCCGGGCACGCCGTAACGGCTGGCGTTGCCCAGCAACTTGTCGATCACCTGGCCGATGCGTTCTCCGTCGACATCGGCCATCAACCGGCGCGGCAGAATCGGCAAAATCTCCATGCCTGGATGCAAGCCGCGGTTGCCCGCCAGCACCCGCTCGAGCAGCTTCACCAGGTCCACCGGCTGGCGGTCGACGCTCAGGCCCACGCCGCCTTGCATGCGCGACATGTCCAGCACCTGGCCCACCAGCCGCTGCATCCGGCTGCTGTTCGACTGCAGCTTCTGCGTGATGCGGCCGTCGCCGCCGCTTTCGCCGAGCAGGGTTGCGGTGTCGGCGATGGATTGCAGCGGGTCGCGCAGCCCATGGCCCAGCATCGACAACAGCTGGCTGCGGGCGCGGCGCAACTCAGCGGTGTGGGCCGCGTCGGCGCGCATCAGCTCGTCGAGCAATTTCTGCGCGCTGTCGAGTTCGGTCGCGCTCCACGGCTCGGCCTTGCCGCGCACGATTTCGCGCCACAAATCGAACGAGCCGCGCGGCGTGAGGCGGGGCCCGAATGGACCTACCTTGTAGTCCTTCTCGGGTCGGCCGCCCCACTGGATGGTCTCGATCTGTTCCTTGCGCAGCAGCACGACCCAGCTTGGCAACTCTTCGCCGAATGGCAGGCCGAGCAGACCCGACCACGGCTCCAGTTGCCCGCGCACCGATGTCGGCAACGTGGCCAGCGAATCCATATGGACCATGCGCCGGGACGCGGCCGCGCGCTCGTTCAGCCACTGCACCAGCGCCGCCCCCTCGGCCATGCCGACACCGCCGTGCACGCGCACATTGCCGCCCTGGGCCAGCACCAGGCCGTGCGACCTCAGGGCCTGGCACAAGGCGCCGGCCTCGTCCGCCAGGGCGGCGATCAGGTCGTCCGCATGCAGCACGCGTTCGACCACGCGCGACCGCAGGCTGGCTGCCTCGTCGACCAGGGCCGCCTGCTCGCGGGCCAGCGCGCCCTGCAGGTTGGAGGCCAGAATCTGCGCGAGCACGTCGCAGGCCATGCGCACGGTGTAGGACACGCGCCGCGGCTGCATGTGGTGGCAGGCGAGCATGCCCCAGAGCTTGCCGCCGATCACGATCGACACGCTCATCGACGCAGCCACGCCCATGTTGGTCAGGTACTCGATGTGCACGGGCGAGACGCTGCGCAGCACGCCGTGGCTCATGTCCAGCGGCGCCACGGCATCACTCGCGCGCGACACCGGCACCGGCGCCGCGCCGACGTCGCCGATCAGCCGAAGCGTGTTGATCACATACAGCCGGCGCGCCTGCGCGGGAATGTCGCTGGCCGGATAACGCCGGCCAAGGAATGGATCGAGCGGTGCCACCACCGACTCGGCCACCACGTCGCCGCTGTCGTCATGGCGAAAACGGTAGGCCATCACGCGGTCGAAGCCGGTGAAGCTGCGCACTTCATCCACCGCAGTGGACAGCAGGCCGTCGATCGTCTGCTGGCGCTTCAGCTTTTCCATGCCGCGGTGTGACACGAACGCAAAATTGGACGTCAGCGGCTCGGCGCCTTGGCGGGTTTCGAACTCGCAGACCAGGCCGGACTCGGTGCGGTGCGCCACCACGTCGAACACCGCCTCCGCGCCGTGGATTTCCATGGCGTGCGGAATCACGTCGCCGTCGGCCGCGGCTTCGCGCGCCAATTCCAGCAAGGCGTGCACGCCGGGCAAGGCATCGAAGTGACCGGGCGAGAGGGCCTCGCCAAGCTGCGGCAGGCGGCCAGCCAGCAGCCGCGTGGCGTTGTCGCTCCGATGCGTCAGCACGCTGGCGTGGTCGAACGCGAACAACACGCCATGGGGCTGCACCTGGCCGGGAATGTGGATCGGTTCGCGGGCGCAGTTGTCCAGGTTGACCACGAAGCCGGGCGCATCTTCCGAGCCCCCCAGGCCATCGGCCGGGTTGAAAGGCGCGGTCATGGCAGGCACCCCGCATCCTCGAAACCTTGCAACAGCATCTCGAAAGCTGCCACCGCGCCGGCACAGCCAGACGCACGAGCGGCATCGCCGTGCAGATGGCGGCGCAGGCTGGCCAGCGTCTCGGCCCAAGACGGACCGCAGGCAGTGCGTTCGCCGAGGTAGCGCAAGGGGTGCGGCGCGAGCTGCAGGTGCAGGCGCCGGTACAGCACCTGGCCACCCAGGCGCGAACCTTCCAGCACATAGGAAACGCCCCAGCAGAAGGCGTCGCTGCCGTCGTCGGCCTGGCGCAGCGGCGCCATGTCGACGGCACCCGCCGCGCGGCGGGCCGTGGCCGATGCGTTGGCGTGCCCGGCACAGTCGGCAAGATCGTGCGCGATCAACGCCAGCGAAGAAAGATCGCTGGCGGTGCGCATCAACCACGGCGCCAGCGCCAGTTGCCAGTTGCGCAGCACGACCAGGTGCTGCGCGTAGTCGGCCAGGTCCGCCTCGGCGCGGGCCAGCGGCAGGCCCTGGTCCAGCCGTTCGTGAAGCGCTGCGGTGGCGTGTCGCAGGTGGTGTACCGCGTCGGCACTAGCTTGGGTGGAAGACAGCAATGGCAACAGCAATGGTGAGAGTTGGTCTGGGGTCAGCAAAAAACGTTTCAGATAGATAAACTGGCTACTCAGTCAATGGTAGCAACCACAGGGTACACGCCGCCGTGTCTTTTGACATACCGGGCACACACCTGACGCGGGCTGGCGCAATTTCCTACACGACGACAGGATGGCCTCTGCCCGGCCCGTTTTATACAAAAGTGTGACAATTTCTACATACAACAATACGAAGGGAACACATGTTTGACTCGGCTACCAGCGCGCGACAAGTTGTTGCGGCAGCGCGCATTCGCACCGCCCGCCTGCCATCCAGGGCCCTGGCCATCGCCACATTTGCCGTCGCCGCCACCGCTGTGCTGGGCACGTCGGCCAGCGCTGCCGAACCACAAGGCCTGACGGTCTACGTCGAAGGCGGCAAGAGCGCCAAGACCGATGGCCGCGCGACAGACACCGCCACCATCGGCTTGCGCATCCCTACGCAGACCAGCTTCTGGGGCGGGAGCCTGTCGCTGGCGTTCGACGTCTACGCGAGCCAGTGGCGCTCGGATGAGGTCGCCGGCACCCGGACCCAGTTCACGCAGTTGGGCGTGGTGCCCATGTTCCGCTACCGCTTCGATGCCGGCCAGTCGCCTTGGTTCATCGACGCCGGCGTGGGTGTTTCGTGGCTCGATGGCCATTACCGGCGTGGCAACGAAGAATTCAGCACCGAGTGGAACTTCAGCGACCACCTGGGCGTGGGCCGCAACTTCGGCGCGGACAACCGGCACGAACTCGGCGTGTATGTGAAACACGTGTCCAACGCCAGCATCAAGTCGCCGAACCCGGGCGAGACTTTCTATCAGCTGCGTTACGGCTACCGGTTCTGACGCCACGCCGGCCACGGCCGGCCACCAGGTTGTCAGCCTTTCGCCGCGGCGCTCACTGCAGCCGCCCGCGCTGCCATCGGGTACTTCCGAAATACCCCGTCGCGAAATGCCCTGAGCTGGGCCGAGGGGCGTTCGTCGTTCCACACCAGCGACAGCGGCATGGCGTCGATCCGGTGCTTCAGCGGCACGAAGCACACCCCTTCGATGCCGGATCTGGTGCGCAAGCTTTACGGCACGGTTTGAAGCGGCGCCGGGTCACCCACTGGTGACACGGGCTTCGATGAACACACGCCGCCGGCCGGCGCTCCAGCGCGCTCGGGCGCCAGCATCGCTTGCAGCAGCCAGGTTCCGGCCTGGCCCAGCGGGCGCTGGCGCGACCAGACGGCATCCACCGGCACCCGGCGCGGCCAGCCGCGTGCGTCGAGTTCGTGCAGCTTGTCGAGCGCAAAGCGGTTCACCATCCAGCGCGGTACGGCGGCCCAGCCGAAGCCCAGCACCGCCATCTCCAGCAGCATCAGGTAGCTGGGTGCCGACCACACCCGCCGCGCTGTCGAAGGCAGTCCCGAGCCGGGCGCGGCCTCGTACAGCGCCAACCGCAGCTCACGGTGCGCCGCCAGCACCTGCGGGCTGATGTCGGACAGCGCCGCCAGCGGGTGGCTCCTGGCCACGAACAGCGTGATCTCGGACTGCTCGGCGATGGTCTCGGCGCCGATGTCGGGCGGATAACTGGGCTGCGCGGCCACCACGCCGATCTGGGCCCGGC
>JAQGMQ010000194.1 GCA_028292305.1 Rhodoferax sp. | reverse complement strand
CGTTGTGGTCGGTGAAGAGCACGCAGATGCCGCGCGAATTCAGGAAGCTGATGATGCGCTGGATCTCGATCACGGCGATCGGGTCGATACCGGCGAAAGGTTCGTCGAGCAGGATGAAGCGCGGCTGTGTGGCCAGTGCCCGGGCGATCTCCACCCGACGGCGCTCGCCACCCGACAGCGACAGGGCCGACGAGCTGCGCAGGTGTTCCACGCGCAGGTCCTGCAACAGCGCGGTCAGGCGCTCTTCGATCTCGGCCTTCTTGAAGGCGTGGCCATCGGCGTCGTGCTGCAGCTCGAGCACGGCGCGCACGTTTTCTTCGACGGTTAGCTTACGGAAGATCGAGGCTTCCTGCGGCAGATAGCTCAGGCCCAGGCGCGAGCGGCGGTGGATGGGCATGTGTTCGACGGGCTGGCCGTCGATGGAGATGCTGCCGCCATCGGAGCGCACCAGGCCGACGATCATGTAGAACGAGGTGGTCTTGCCGGCGCCGTTCGGGCCGAGCAGGCCGACCACTTCACCCTTGCGCACCGTCATGCTGACGTCCTTGACCACCTTGCGGCTGCCGTAGGACTTCTGCAGATGCCGCGCTTCCAGCCGGCTTTCCGAGTCGGCCGGCACGGCGGCGGGCGAGGCGGAGAAGGCGTTCACCGCCATGTCCATCACTTGGGTTCCCCGTCGAGGCGCAGGCTCGGGCGCAACGTGGTGCCCGGGCCGGTGGCCGGCGCGGCGGCGGAAGCAGCGGGTTTGGGCGACAACATGGCGCGCACGCGGCCGCCATTGCCGGCACTGCTGCCGCTGGCCTGGTTGGCCGGGTTGGCCAGCCCGCCGTCCACCGTGAAGACGCCGGTGGTGTTCTCGTAGACGATGACCGCGCCCGTGGTTTCGTCACCCAGCGTCGAGCCCAGGTAGCGGCGCATCACAGCCCGCTTGATCAGCTTCACGTTGTCGGCCTTGCTGTCGTATTCAATGACCTCGGCCTCGCCTTCGATGTATTCGTCGACGCCGTCGCGCTTCTGGCGGAAGAAGGCCAGCTTGCCCGGCTCGGCCGTGACCACGCCGAACTGGTAACCCGCGGCGTCCTGGCGCACGTCGATGCGCGCGCCGCGCACGATGATCGTGCCCTTGGTCATGACCACGCGGCCGGTGAAGACGTTGGTCTGCTTCAGGTCGTCGTAGCGCATGTTGTCGGCTTCGACATTCATCGGTTTGTCGCGGTCGGCTTTTTCAGCCAATGCAACCGGCGAAACGATCGCAAACGTCAGCCACAAAAGTAAGTAAAAGTAATTTTTTTTCATAAGGGCATGAATCTTGCTGACCATTGTAGCGGTCACTTCAAAGGCCCATGAAAAAGCCCGCAGATCGCGGGCTTTTTTGATGTCCAGCCGCATCTCGCCGCTGGGGATTTGCCTAATACGGGCGGCTGGCAAGGCGCCAGACGCTCAGGCCTTGGGCTTGGTCTTGCGTTCTTCGGCCACCAGGTAGTCGGTGATCATCAGGGCCCGTGCCATGCTCTGCGCTTGCGAGCCGTCGGTGTAGAACTTGCCAGCAATGCCGAGGGCGGGCACGCCCGCCACCTGGAAGGCTTCCTGCAGTTGGGTCGCCTTGCGGACCTTGCCGGCCACGGTGAACGAGTTGTAGATCTCGGTGAACTTGGCCTTGTCCAAGCCATTTTTAGCGGCCCAGTCGATCACGGCCGCGTCCTTGTTCAGCTGCTCGTGCTGCACGTGGATCGCGTTGAAAACCTTGCGGTGCATGGCTTCCAGCTGGTTCATCGCTTCCAGCGTGTAGTACAGCTTTTGCGGCGGAATGAAGCTGTCCTGGAACATCACCGGCACGCGGCGGAACGACACGTCCTTCGGCAGGCGCTTGAGCCATTCCTCCAGGGTGGGCTCGAACGCATTGCAGTGCGGGCAGGCGTACCAGAAGAATTCGACCACTTCGATCTTTCCCGCTGCCGCCTCGGTGGCGACGGGTTTCTTCAGCGTAAGGTAGTCCGTGCCGTCCTGCGGCTTCTGGCCCTGGGCCTGCACCGTGGAAAACGGCGCCAGCGTCAGCGCAGAGGTGGCCAGGACGCTCGCTGAAGTCAGCGAAAACTCTCGACGTTTCATTATCAAATCACTCCTTGTGCGAATTCAGACAGGGTGGGAACGGAAAAGTTCACCAAGGCTCGACAGGAACACAGCGCCGCTCTGCGGCCGTGATAGCGGCTCGCAATGCGCGAGTGGAAGTCAGCGCTGCACGCGCACCAGCGCGGTCTCGGTGCCGATGTTGTCCAGCCGGTCCTTGGTGCGCTCGGCGTCTTCCTTCTTGTTGAACGGCCCCATGCGCACGCGGAACACGGTGCGGCCCGATTGCTCACGTTCGGTCACGCGGGCTTCCAGGCCCATCATGGCGAGTTTGGCGCGCTGGGCTTCGGCGTCTTCGGGCGTGCGGAAGGCGCCGGCCTGCACGAAGTATTCGAACGGGTCGACCGCCGGGCCGGACAGGCTCGGTGGCGCCACCGCTACGGCGGTTGCCGCGGCTGGCACCTTGGCCCGGGCGCGCGCCAGGTCGCCCAGCGGGTCGGCCGATGCGGCCGGGGCTGCTGGCGTACTGGGCGCGGCCACCTTCGGCGCAGGCACGGGCACCGCCGTCACCACCGGCACTTGCGGCACTTGCGGCTGCGGGGTTACGGCGATGGCGCCGGTGGCACCCGGCGCGACACCGGCGGACGGATCGGGGTTGACCGAGCCAGACGCCGTGGGCGCGACGGGCGCCGTTGGCTTGGCCGGGTTCTTGCCGTGCAACGGGGTGTTCGGGTCCCAGTCCTTGTTCTTCTTGAGCTCGGCTTCGTCAGAGCTGATGGTCCGCGCCTTGCTGGTCATGAAGGGAACCGGCACCTTGGTGACATACACCGCCACGGCCAGCGCCGAGCCCAGGCCCACCACCACGCCGATGATGAATCCGAGAATGGTGCCGCCGCGCTGTCTTTTTTGCTTCATGGGAATCTTCACATCTTGTTGGGCGCACTCACGCCGAGTACCGCCAGGCCATTGTGCAATACCTGCGCACAGGCAGCCACCAGGGCCAGGCGGGCGTGCTTGAGCTGTTGGTCGTCGACCAGCACGCGTTCCGCGTCGTAGTAGCTGTGCAGGTTGGCGGCCAGTTCGCGCAGGTAGAAGGTCACGTCGTGCGGCGCGAAGGTCTCGGACGCCGCCGTCAGCATCTCGGGGTACTTGGCCAGTTGCAGCATCAGCGTCTGCGCCTGCGGCACCAACAGCGGCGACAGATCGGCGCCCTGCAGCGCGGCCACGTCGCCACCCCAGTCGCGCAGCATCTTCTGGATGCGGGCATGGGCGTATTGCACGTAGTACACCGGGTTGTCGTTGCTCTGGGCCACGGCCAGGTCGATGTCGAAGGTGTATTCGGTGTCGGGCTTGCGGCTCAGCAGGAAGAACCGTACCGCGTCCTTGCTGGTCCAGTCGATGATGTCGCGCAGCGTGACGTAGCTGCCGGCGCGCTTGGAGATCTTCACTTCCTCGCCGCCCTTGACCACGCGCACCATGGTGTGCAGCACGTAGTCGGGGTAGCCCAGCGGGATGCCGACGTTGGCCGCCTGCAGCCCGGCGCGCACGCGGGCGACTGTGCCGTGGTGGACGGTGCCCTGGTTGTTCACCACCTTGGAGAAGCCGCGTTCCCCTTTGGCGATGTCGTAGTCCACGTCGGGCCCGTCGTAGGTGTAGCTGCC
>JAQGMQ010000179.1 GCA_028292305.1 Rhodoferax sp. | reverse complement strand
GCTGCCGCCGCGGCGCAAGCCAGCTCCAAGGGCATCGTCGACGAACTGCAGGCCATGAAGGAGCTGATCGAAGAACGCTTCAACACCCTCGCCTGGCTGGGCCAGGCCAAGCAGGACCCGATCCAGTCGAACCTGATGTTGAAGCTGATCCGCGCCGGCTATTCGCCCGCCCTGGCGCGCGCCGTGCTGGAACGCCTGCCCGAAGACCTCGGCGCGGCCGAGTCGGTGCGCTGGTTGATGGAAGTGATCGAGCGCAACCTGAAGACCGACGCCCACGCGCCTTCGCTGTTCGAGCAGGGCGGCATCTACGCGCTGGTGGGCGCCACCGGTGTGGGCAAGACCACCACCGCCGCCAAACTGGCTGCCCATTGCGTGCGCATCCACGGCCCGAACAGCGTCGGCATGATCACGCTCGACACCTACCGTGTGGCCGCCCACGAACAACTGCGCGCCTACGGTCGCATGCTCGGTGTGGTGGCCCACTTGGCACACGACCGGGCCGCGCTGCAAGACCTGCTGGGCCTGCTCGGCAACAAGAAGATGGTGCTGATCGACACCACCGGCATCGCCCCGCGCGACCCGAGGAAGCGCGACATGCTCGACGTGCTCGACCTGCCCAAGGTGAACCGCCTGCTGGTGCTGAACGCCGGCGGCCATGGCGACACGCTGGACGACGTGCTGACCTCGTTCAAGACCAGCGGCGTGCAGCAGGCGATCCTGTCGAAGGTGGACGAAGCCGTGAAGCTCGGCCCGTCGCTCGACGCCATCATCCGCCACCAGCTGGTGCTGCGCGGCGTGTGCAACGGCCAGCGCGTTCCCGAAGACTGGGAAGCGGCCGATGCCAACAAGCTGGTGCGCACCTCGATGCGCTCGGCCTCGAAATCGGCCTTCGACCCCAAGGCGGCCGACCTGAGCTTCTTCTTCTCGCAGGCCGCAACGCCCGATTACAAGGAACGCGCCCATGCTTGACACCGCGGCCGACCAGAGCGAAGGTCTGCGGCACTGGATGCCGCAGTCCGCAGCGCAGGGCGTGCGGGTCATGGCCATGGTCAGCCGCGGCGAGGCGCGCACCGAGCAGCCGCTGCTGTGGCAGATCTGTACCTCGCTGCAGGGGCTTGGCCACAGCGTCGCCGTGCTGGACGGAACCACGGCAGAATCGGACGACAATCCGGGTTTACAAAATTTGCTGGATCACGCACACTGGCTCGAGCCTGTGCAAGGCGACGCCGCCTGGCAGATCGTGCCAGCCAGGGTCGGCCTGATCGAACTGGTGGAAAGAGCCCGGCTTGCCTCGGAAGACAAGGAGGAAGACAAGGAGGACGACATGCCGCTGCAACCCCTCGGGGCGCTGTTCAAGAACTTCCATGTGGTGCTGGTCTACGCAAGGGCGGACGTGCTGATTTCGCTGCTGCCCGGCACCCGGGTGCGGCCGCTGCTGGCCATCGCCCCCTCCAAGAACTCCATCGTGAACGGCTACCAGACTTTGAAACGACTGCAACAGCAGGCCGACCTGATGCCCTTGCTGGTCTCGCTGGTGACCGGCCCGCTAAAGGCCGCGGAGACCCGCGCCACCGTGGCCGCGCGCTCGCTGCAACGCTGCGTGCAGACCTACCTGGGTTATCAGACCGAGGTGCTCAGCGTGCGTTCGTACGCGCAGCACGACAAGCCGTCCCAGGATGCGCCCCGCCTGGCCCTGCGGCTGCTCGAGAGCGCTTTGGACATCGGCCCCGGCTGGCCCGCCAGCTACCACCAACCCGTTGGTTTTTCGGCCGCCCATACCGCCCGGAGACAGTGATGTACACCGCCAAAGGTCATTTGGACCGAGAACACATGATCCGCCAGTACGTGCCGCTGGTGCGGCGCCTGGCGCACCACATGATCGCCAAATTGCCAGCCAACGTCGAACTCGACGACCTGATCCAGGTCGGCATGATCGGCCTGTCGGAAGCGCTGACGCGTTATGAAGTCAGCCAGGGCGTGCAGTTCGAAACCTTCGCCACGCAGCGCATCCGCGGTGCGATGATCGACGAATTGCGCGAAGGCGACTGGATGTCGCGCAGCTCGCGCAAGAGCCAAAAGGATATCGAACGCGCGGTGCGCAAGCTCGAACAGAAGCTCGGCCGTTCGCCCCTCGAATCCGAAATCGCCGTCGAACTGGAAATGACGCTCACCGACTACCAGGAGCTCCTGGGCAAGGTGCGTGGCACCCAGCTGGTGTACTTGGAAGACATGTCTTCAGGTGGCGACGACGAGGCCGGTTTCCTCGACAAACACGTGGCCGACGACGGCGCCGATCCCATGCAGATGCTGCGCGACCACCGCCTGCGCCAGGCCTTGGTCGACGCGATCAAGACCCTGCCCGAACGCGAGCAGCACATCATGAGCATGTACTACGAGAACGATCTGAACCTGAAGGAAATCGCCGCAGTGCTCGGCGTGACCGAATCGCGGATCTGCCAGCTGCACAGCCAGTCGATCGCGCGCCTGCGGGCCAAAATGCGCAGCCATTGACGGGTAGCAACCCCATGAAAAACGGCCCTCGCGAGGGCCGTTTTTCATGAAGGGAAGATGTTGGATCAGGTTGCGCGCGCTGCGTAGATGCGGGCCACATTGCCGCGGTAGGCCGGGGCACTTGCGCCGGAGTAGGTACTAACTTCGTCGCGCGGCAGGATGGCGCCGAGCGCGCGGTCCACTGCCACGGCGCGGCGGGCCAAACCCTCGCGTTGGCGAGCCAGCGCCAGCGACACATCGGTCACGCGCTGCTTCAGCGCCGGGTTGGCGAACAGCACGGCTTTTTGCGATGCGGCCATGGTCGACAAGGCCACCATCGCCTCGCGCAAGGCGCGGCTGTTGGCTTCGAGCGAGCGGGTGTCGCCCGACAGCAGCGCGGTGGACATCTCGGCAAGCAGCTGCTCGACTTCGGTCAGGTTGGAATCGAACTGGATCCGGGGGGCGGAAATTTGGAGAGCCATGGGCGTCGTTTCAGTTATGGGAAATAAATGACGACATGGCTACCGGGGAATGTCAGTAGCCGCGGGTCACGTTGAGCATTTCGCTCGCGTTGGACAGCAGTTTGTCGGCAATGGCTTCGGGATTCACCTTGTAGGTGCCTTCCTTGATCGCCGTGCGGATCGCGTCGACCTTCACATTGTCGAAATCGCCACCCACGCTGCGGTCGGCCGTTTCCAGCGACCGCGCCAGGGTGGACACGGACACGGAAGCGCCCGCCGTCGAGGCGCGCACGCCTTCCTGCGCCACGCTGGTGGGCGCGGCTTTTTGCTCCTGAGTCGCCTTTTTAGGGGCGGCAGGGGTGCCGGGGACCGGCAATTCGGGGGTTTGTCCAATCTTCATCGCTCTCTCCATCCGCCCTGAAACCGGGGCATCGTAGCAATGCTTTCGACCAATTTCGACCTAACTTTAATCCTAATTGCGGTAACAGACCGATTCCGCGTCACATCTCCAAGCGGACGGTGCGGGCATCCAGCACCGTGCCCGACATCACCCGGCCATTGTCCATTCTGATGCGCGCCGGCTGGCCCACGACGCCAGCCGTCATGGCCTGCCCGTCCGACGCCACCTGGTAGCCCGGCCCTTCGGCCAGCACCCGGATCTGCGCCCCGGCCTGGAAAACCGTGGCCGCCTTGACCATCGACTGGCGGACCGCCTGGCCCGGCGCCCAGTTGCGGGCCGCCATCTGGCCCACCCAGATGTCGGCATTGGCCATCACCGGCGAGCTGTCCTCGGCCCAGTCGACCTCGGCCTGCATGGCGTCGTCCGGCCCCAGCACGGCACCCGCCGCCACCGGGCCGCGCGCCACCCAGGCCGGGCCGAAGGCTTTCACCGTCACCGGCACAAAAACGCTCCAGCGGGTGCTGCCGTCCACACAGCGCAGGCCGATGCGGCTCTTGCCCCACAGGCGGGTGCCGGGCGGCAAATAGGGCTCGACCTGGCCGCAGGGCGCCAGCCGCAGCCGCGAATCAAGCGCGCCGACGCTGACTTCCATGCGCAGCGGCGTGTTGCTGCTGGCGGTGGCGGTGGCCACGGTGGCGTCCAGAAACTGTTTGGCGGCCTGGGCATAACCCTGGCTCGGGTCGGCTTGCGCCAGCGCGGCGGTGGCGACGCCAAAGGCGGCGAATGCGGTGCCCAGGCGACGGAGGGCTTTGAAAAGAGATGGCTGCATGAAGGACTCCTGGTTCGCCCAGACTGGCCGCAATACACGAGCCCAGCCTGCACGATGACGGTAACTATAGGCAAACACCGCCCACCGCGATCAGCCGAACTGCGCGGCAATCACCCGGTTCTTCGCCACATCGCCGGCCTATAGTTTTTTGATAATTTGCGCACCCCCCGAGCCAACCCGGCTCCCGTGGAACCCGCAAGGAAAGTGAGGCGTCGCATGTTGGACAAAATGGTCGGAGGACTGGACTTCCAGAGCAAGGCCCTGGTGCTGCGCGCCGAGCGCCAGCGTGCCATCGCCAGCAACATCGCCAACGTCGACACCCCGGGCTACGTGGCGCGCGACTTCAACTTCAGGGACGCCATGGGGTCGGCCCTGAAGGGCGACATGACGACCGGCAGCAAGACCGACAGCCGCCACATGGACGTGCCCAGCCCCAACCTGTCGGGCAGCGGCTCGAGCCAGCTGGGCTACAGCGTGCAGAGCCAGCCCAACCTGGACAACAACACGGTCGACCTGGACCGCGAACGCGCCAACTTCGTCGACAACGCCGTGCGCTACGAGGCCACGCTGCGTTTCATCAATGGCCAGGCCAAGACCATGCTGAGCGCCATCACGGGCCAATGACGATGTTCACCTTCGACCGCCCGGGCGCGAATTCAGCCCCTTTGTCCCTCTGACTGGAGTCGATCATGTCCATGTTCTCCATCTTCAACGTTTCCGGCAGCGCCATCAGCGCGCAGTCGCAGCGGCTCAACGTGGTGGCCTCCAACCTGGCCAACGTCGATGCCGTGGCCGGCCCGGACGGCAAAGCCTACAAGGCCCGGCAAGTGGTCTTCCAGACCGAGCTGATGGGCGCCGACAGCTCGGCCGGCGTGCGCGTCAAGTCGATCACCGAAAGCGAGCTGCCCGGGCGCAAGGTGCTCGACCCGAGCCACCCGAACGCCGACGCCGAGGGTTATGTGACCCATTCCAACGTGAACGCGGTGGACGAGATGGTCAACATGATCTCGGCCTCGCGCTCATACCAGAACAACGTCGAGGTCATGAACACAGCCAAGACGCTGTTGCTCAAGACCCTGCAAATGGGCCAGTAAGCCCGAACCGCTTTTCAGGAACTCACCATGGCAATCACAGGCATCAACGGACAGTGGGGCGCCACCGCCACCACGACCAACAATTCGACGTCGGACCCGGCAGCCGCGCAGGACCGCTTCCTGAAACTGCTGGTTGCGCAGCTGAACAACCAGGACCCGATGAACCCGCTGGACAACGCCCAGATGACCTCGCAGATCGCGCAGATCAACACCGTCACCGGCATCCAGCAGCTGAACACCACCATCAAGGGCATGGCCGACCAGTTCACCTCGCTGCAGGTGATGCAGGGCGGCGCGATGGTCGGGCGCAACGTCCTGCGGGAGGGCGACACGCTCTCCGTCGACGCCACCACCAAGGCCGGCTCGGGCGCGTTCGACCTTTCGGCCAAGGCCGCGGACGTGAGCGTGCAGGTCTCCACCGCCGGTGGCCAGGTGCTCGGCACGGTGAAGATGGGCGCGCTCGACGCAGGCCGCCATACCTTCGAATACGACACGAGCGGCTACACCGGCACCGGCGCGCTGACCTTCAAGGTGGTGGCCAACAATGCCTCGACCCCGGTGGACGCGACCGCGCTGGTCCAGGACAAGGTGGTCTCGGTCGGTGCCGAAAACGGCGAACTGAAGCTGCAACTTGAAAAGGGCGGCTCGGTTGCCTACAGCGCCATCAAGGCGATCCTCTAACGGCGGGCGATCCCGTCTCTTCCCGTACCTTTCGCACGTCAACAGGAGTTCACCATGAGTTTCCAACAGGGCCTTTCCGGCTTGAACGCTTCCAGCAAGAACCTGGATGTCATCGGCCACAACATTGCCAACGCCAACACCACCGGCTTCAAGTCATCGCGCGCTGAATTCGCCGAGATGATCGCCTCCAACCTCGGCAATTCCGGCAGCAAGAACGCCGGCATCGGTGTCGAGGTGGCGGCCATCGCCCAGCAGTTCACGCAGAGCAACCTGGCCATCACCGGCAACAGCCTGGACGTGGCCATCAACGGCAACGGCTTCTTCAAGCTGCAGCAGACCGACGGCTCCGCGGCCTACACCCGTGCCGGCAACTTCAAGCTCGACACCACCGGCAGCCTGGTCACCAACAACGCCGACAAGGTGATGGGCTACGCGATCGACCCGGACACGGGCCTGCGCACATCGACCGACCCGATCCCGATGGTCTTCCCCACCGCCGAACCGATCGCCGCCAAGCAGACGCAGAAGATCAGCATGGCGCTGAACCTGGACGCGCGCGTGGCCGACGCCGCCGGCGACATCACCGCCACGCCGCCCGTCGCCGCCACGCCACGCGCCACCTACGGCACCTCGCTCAACGTGTACGACAGCCAGGGCGTCGCCAAGCCGGTGAGCCTGTACTTCCAGAAGACGGCCACCGCCAACACCTGGGACGTGTACGACAAGCTCGACGACGCCACCGCCGTGCCACCCGTGGTGGCTACCGCCATCGGCCAGGTCGTGTTCGACAACAACGGCGTCATCACCGGGCCCGCGGCCACGCCGCCGGCCACGGGCTTCGCGCTGCCGGTCACCATCAGCCCGTCGCCGCCCAACCCCAACGCCCTGCCCGACTACACCGTCCAGGTGAGCCTGGACAAGGTCACCCAGTTCGGCACCAAGTTCGCGGTGTCCGACCTCTCGCAGGACGGCTACACCGCCGGCGAGCTGACCGGCATCAACATCGAAAACAACGGCATGATCATGACCCGTTATTCGAACGGCGTGACCCGTGCCGAAGGCCAGCTGGCCCTGGCCAACTTCCGCAACACCCAGGGCCTGACCCCCGTGGGCGGCAACAACTGGGTCGAAACCTTCGCCTCCGGCCAGGCCGTGCTGGGCACGCCCACCGACGGCAACTTCGGCGAGCTGCGCTCCGGTGCACTCGAAGACTCGAACGTCGACCTCACCGCCGAACTGGTCAACATGATGACCGCGCAACGCTCGTACCAGGCGAACGCGCAGACCATCAAGACCCAGGACCAGGTGATGCAGACGCTGGTCAACCTGCGCTGACCGACCGCCGCCTGACCCGAGCCCTCTAGGAACGCCCTGCCATGGACCACCTCATCTACACCTCGATGACCGGCGCCAACGCGGCCATGCACCGGCAGGACGTGTTGGCGAACAACCTGGCCAACGTGTCGACCAACGGCTTCCGTGCCGAGCTGGCCACGTTTCGCTCGGTGCCGCTGAACGGGCCGGGTGCGAGCACCCGCGTGTTCGCCCTCGAAGCCACGGCCGGCTACCTCGATCACTCGGGCCCGGTGCAGCGTACCGACCGCAACCTGGACGCAATGGCCCAGGGCCGCGCCTGGTTTGCCGTGCAGGGCCTGGACGGCGTGGAGTCATACACCCGCAACGGCTCGTTCGAAGTCTCGTCCACCGGCACGCTGGTCAACACCTCCGGACTTCCGGTGCTGTCGGACGGCGGCGCGCCGATCGACGTGCCACAAGGCTCCCAGGTGTCGTTCGGCTACGACGGCAGCGTCAACGCCACCATCGACGGCCAGCGGCCACAGCGGCTGGGCCGGTTGAAGATGGTCACGCCCACGCCGGAAGAGCCGCTGAAGCGCGGCGACGACGGCCTGTTTCGCAGCGCCACCGGCGACGCCCTGCCGCAGGACGGCACCGCCAAGATGCTGCCCGGCGCCATCGAAGGCTCGAACGTCAACGCGGTGCAGACCATGGTCGGCATGATCCAGGTCGCACGCCAGTTCGAGACGCAGATGAAGCTGCTGCAGACGGCAGAGACCAACGACAAGACGGCCAGCCAACTGCTCAACGTACAAGGCTGAAGCACATGGCACGCATCTGGCACCCTGGCCTTGTCTGGCTCCTTCTCCTCCGGGGGAAGGCTGGGATGGGGGCACGGCGCTCCCGGCCCGTACACCGTTGGTGCCATCGCCATCCTGCCCTCACCCCAGCCCTCCCCCGCAAGGGGAGGGAGCAAAACCCTGAAAGCACACCATGATCAATTCCCTCTGGATCGCCAAGACCGGCATGGAAGCCCAGCAAATGCAGCTGGACGTCATCTCGCACAACCTGGCCAACGTCTCCACCACCGGCTACAAGCGGGCCAACGCGGTGTTCGAAGATCTGATCTACCAGAACCTGCGCCAGGTGGGTGCCGACACTTCGGAGCAATCGCAGTTGCCCACCGGCCTGCACCTCGGCCTGGGCGTGCGCACCGTGGCTACCAGCCGTTCGTTTGCGCAGGGCAGCCTGCAGCAATCGGGCAACTCGCTCGACGTGGCGATCAAGGGCAACGGCTTCTTCCAGATCAACCAGCCCGATGGCTCGATCGCCTACACCCGCGACGGCTCTTTCGAAGTCGATGCGCAGGGCCGGCTGGTGACCTCGAGCGGCATGACGGTGGCCAACGGCATCACCATCCCGATCACCGCGCAAAGCGTGAGCATCAGCACCACCGGCGCCGTGAGCGTGGTGTTGCCGGGGCAATCGGCACCGCAACCGGTGGGCAACCTGGCGCTGGCCAACTTCATCAACCCGGCCGGCCTGGAGCCGACGGGCCAGAACCTGTTCATCGAAACCGCCGCCTCGGGCCAGCCGCAGACCGGTACGCCCGGCACCAACGGCATGGGCACGGTGATGCAGTCGTTCCTGGAAACCTCGAACGTGAACGTGGTGCAGGAACTGGTGACCATGATCCAGACCCAGCGCGCCTATGAAATGAATTCCAAGGCCGTGCAGACCTCGGACCAGATGCTGCAGAAGCTGGCGCAGCTCTAACCCATTCGATCCCGCCGCAACGCGCCAGCCGCCTCGCGCGTTGCCATTGCTTCGAAGACACCTCGGAAGCCCCAACATGTATTTCCATACCGCCATCTCTCGCCTCGGCGCCGCCGCCCTGCTGGCCGCCGCGGCCCTGTTCACCACCGGCTGCGAAACGCTGCAGAAGGCGCCCCAGGTCGACTTCGCCGAATCCACGTTGCCACGGCCCCTGCCGATCGCACCTTCGCAGGCCGCGGCCCCGGCCAGTGGCAGCCTGTTCACCACCGCCAAATACCGCCCGGCATTTGAAGACCGCCGGCCGCGCCAGGTCGGCGACAGCCTGACGATCCAGATCGTCGAGAACGTGACGGCCAGCCAGAAGTCGACTTCGACCATCGACCGCACCGCGGCCAACGACGCCAGCGTCACGGCGTTCCCGTTTCTGTCGGCCGCGCAGGTGGGCAAGGTCACGCTCGGGGCTGCGTCGAACAACGCCTTTTCCGGCAAGGGTGGCACCGAGAGCGCCAACACCTTTTCGGGCGCGATCACCACCACCGTCACCGAGGTACTGCCGAACGGCCACCTCGTGGTGGCCGGTGAAAAGCAGATCGGCGTGAACCAGAACGTCGACGTGCTGCGCTTCACCGGCACGGTCGACCCGCGCGCGATCCAGCCGAACAGCATCGTCAGCTCGACCCAGGTGGCCAACGTGCGGGTCGAATCCAAGGGCCGCGGCGCGCAGAACGAAGCCCAGACAATTGGCTGGTTGTCGCGGTTCTTTTTGACGCTTCTGCCGTTCTGAGCCGCCGCAGAATCAGAACACCTGCCGCACGCACGACCGAGAACCCCACACCATGTTCAGCCTCCGCCGCTCCCCGCATTCCAACGCTGGCGTCTGGGCGGCGGCGTGCCTGGTGTTCTCGTTGTTCATGGCCGGCCCGGCCCACGCGCTGCGCATCAAGGAGATCGCCGGTGTGCAGGGCGTGCGCAGCAACCAGTTGACCGGTTACGGCCTGGTGGTGGGCCTGGACGGCACGGGCGACCAGACCACGCAGATGCCCTACACCACGCAGAGCCTGGCCAACTACCTGCAGCAGATGGGCGTGCAGCTGCCGGCCAGCGTGGCCTCGTCGCTGCAGCTGAAGAACGTGGCCGCGGTGATCGTCACGGCGCAGTTGCCGGCGTTTGCCCAGCCCGGGCAGATGATCGACGTCAACGTGTCGTCGATGGGGAATTCCAAATCGCTCAAGGGCGGCACCCTGATCGTGACGCCGCTGCGCGGTGCCGATGGCGAGATCTACGCCATGGCCCAGGGCAACATGGTGGTGGCCGGCGCCGGTGCCGCGGCCGGTGGCAGCAAGGTGCAGATCAACCACCTGAGCGCAGGCCGCATTCCCGAAGGGGCCCAGGTCGAACGCGCCGTGCCCACCCCGCTGCAGGACGGCGAATTCATCAGCCTCGGACTTAATTCGTCCGACTACCAGACCGCACGCCGCGTGGCCAATGTGATCAACGCCAAACTGGGCACCGGCCTGGCCAACGCCATCGACGGCCGCACGGTGCAGGTGCGCGCACCGATGAACCCGAACGCCCGCGTCAACTTCCTGGCCGACCTGGAAGAGCTGCCGCTCGAAGCCAGCATTCCAGCCGCCAAGGTGGTGATCAATGCGCGCACCGGTTCGGTGGTGCTGAACCAGGCCGTGACGCTCGGCCCCTGCGCCATCGCCCACGGGAACCTGTCGATCAGCATCAGCAGCACACCGGTGATCAGCCAGCCGATCGCCCTGTCGCAAGGCCAGACCGTGGTGGCGCAGAAGAGCGACATCCAGATCAAGAACGAGCCGGGCAACATCGTGCAGATGCAGGCCTCGCCCCAACTCGCGGACGTGGTGCGCGCCCTGAACACCCTCGGCGCCACGCCGCAGGATCTACTGGCCATCCTGCAAGCCATCAAATCCGCAGGTGCTTTGAACGCAGAGCTGGAGGTGATCTAGATGGCACTCTCTCCCATCCAATCGAACGCGCTGGCGGCCGACAGCAAGTCGCTCAACGCGCTGAAGTTCCAGGCCGGTGAAGACACGCCGGGCGCCATCAAGGAAACCGCCAAGCAGCTCGAGTCGCTGTTCATGCGCGAGCTGATCAAGAGCATGCGCGAAGCCACGCAGAAGTCGGGCCTGCTGGACAGCAGCGCCGGCGACATGAGCACCGACCTGTACGACCAGCAGCTGTCGGTCACGATGTCGGGCCAGCCGGGCGGGCTGTCGGCGGCCATCGAACGCCAGCTTTCTCGTCAGATCACCAAGGCCGACGGCACCACCGTGGGCGGCACGGCCAAGGTGTAGGCCGCGCCGAGCACCGAGGCGCCGATCAAGCCCGGCACACCGGCGCAGACCAGCTTCGTGCAACGCCACAACGAAGCCGCCACCGCTGTCGAGAAGACCAGCGGCATCCCGGCCAGCTTCATGCTGGGCCAGGCCGGCCACGAGACCGGCTGGGGCAAGAGCGAGATCCGCAACCGCGACGGCAGCCCGTCGTACAACCTGTTCGGCATCAAGGCCGGCGCGGGCTGGACGGGCAAGACCACCACCGTCACCACCACCGAATACATCAACGGCGAAGCCAAGAAGATCAGCGCCAAGTTCCGCGCCTACGACTCCTATGAAGATTCGTTCAAGGACTACGCCAAGC
>JAQGMQ010000178.1 GCA_028292305.1 Rhodoferax sp. | reverse complement strand
CGGCAGCGGCGGTGGTGGATATGGCGGCGGCGGTGGCGGCCGTAGCGGCGGCGGCGGTGGAAATGGCGGCGGCGGCGGTTACGGCGGTGGTGGCGGTGGCCGCAGCGGTGGCGGTGGCGGCGACGGCGGTTTCCGCAGCCCCTACGGCTCCGGCCCACGCGGTGGCGGCGGCGGTGGTGGTGGTGGCGGCGGTGGCAACCGCGGCGGCTACTGAGCCTCAGGCCCACTGGTCAAAAAAGCTCCCTGCGGGGAGCTTTTTTTAATTTCGGGGTACGGCGATCACGCGCTGTAGTTGGTTGCCGTCAAAGTCAGCGCTCGCTTTCTCGGTGTTTGCGCGGCCGGCCCTCGAGCAATTTGTCGTACAGCGCGTTGGGCAACACGCGCATCAGCTTCGAAACGACGCCCATCTGCCACGGTATGGTGCGGTAGCTGGCGCCGGCCTCGATCGCGCGGAAGGCCTTATCGGCAAACGCCGCCGGCTGCATCAAAAACGGCATGCCGTAGCGGTTGGCTTGCGTCAGCGGGGTGTCGATATAACCCGGGCACAAGGTCACCACCTTGACGCCCGTGGGCCGCAACTCGCCGCGCAGGCTTTCGCAGTAGCTCACCACCCCGGCCTTGCTCGCGCAGTAGGCGCCGTGGCCGGGCAAGCCGCGGATGCTGGCGACGCTGGCGATGCCGACCAGCGCTCCCGTGCCGCGTTCGCTCATCTTTTGCACGAATGGCTGAAACGTTGCCGCCATCCCGATGTTGTTGGTAGCAAAGGTGCGCGCCATCACGGCGATGTCTTCGGCAAACGCCGTGTCCATGCCGACGCTGATGCCGGCATTGGCCACCACCACGTCGGGCACGCCCATTTCAGCGACGCAACGCGCGCCGGCGGCCATGATGCTTTCGGGGTCGGCCACGTCGGCCGCATAGATTCGGTAGTGCTCAGCCTGGACGCCCTGCGCCTGCGCCCAGGCCTCGACCACGGCGGCACGCCGCGCCACCAGCGCGAGCCGGTAACCGGCCTGGAAGAAGCGCAGCGCCAAAGCCTGGCCGATGCCGCTGGAAGCGCCGGTGATGTAGACCAGTCTGGACATGGCGCGGTAGGTGCCGGGGCTAACGCGTACCGTGGGCCGGCAGCGTGCCCTTGACCCGGCCATGCAACTCCATCAACCGGTCGAGGTTGTTGTAGTCCATGGTGTCGGCGGTAAAACGGTCGTTGCCGCGCGTCATGGTGACGGGTTTGTTCGACGTCACGCGCTCGCTGTCGACGAACGCATGCAAAAACTCACCGCGGAATTCGAGCTGCGCCAGGGGCTTGCCGGCGGCGTCGGTCGCGGCCAGGCGCGTGACCACGGCGTTACCGAACAGCTGCACTTCGCTGCCGTCGGCATTGCTGAGGCCGCGTTCGGCGGTGGCCACCGTGACGCGGCCTTCGGGGTTGACCGAGCGGATCCGCACCTTGTCGATCTCCACCGTGTCGGTGTCAGGGTAGTGCCGCGCTTCCACCCCGATGATCTCGCTCTTGAGCCGGCCCACCGCGTCGAAGGTCTTGATGGAAAAACCCCGCATGAAGTAGTCGGGCTCGTGGCGCAGCGGCTGGGTCAGCTCGGGCAGGCCCATCATCGGCGCGTTGCGCACCAGCCAATAGGTGCCCAGCGCCAGCAGCGCCATCAAAATCAGTGGCAGGTAGATGGATACACGCTCCCAGGCGGCACGCACCAGGGTGCCCATCGACATCACGCGGCTGCCTCCTGCAGCAGCGCATCGTAGTGGCCGCTGGCCACCAGCAACACGTCGCAGAACTCGCGCGCCGCACCATGGCCACCGTGTCGCGTGGTGACATGGTGCGCCCGCGCGAGCACCTCGGCGTGGGCGTTCGCCGGTGCGCCGGCGAAGGCACAGCGGGTCAACACCGGCAGATCGGGCCAGTCGTCGCCCATGGCCGCGGCCTGCGTCCAATCGAGGCCCAGCGCCGCCAGAATCTGCTCGGCGGCCGGGCGCTTGTCTTCGGTGCCGTAGAACACATGGCTGATGCCGAGCGCGGCCAGCCGGTGGCGCAACGGCTTCGAGTCGCGGCCGGTGATCACCGCGGGCGTGATGCCGATCTTCTGCAGCAGCTTCAGCCCCTGGCCGTCCAACGTGTGAAAGCGCTTCAGCGTTTCGCCGGTCTCGGTGAAATACACGCCGCCGTCGGTCAGCACGCCGTCGACATCGAAAAACGCCACTTTGACGCCCTGGGCCTTGAGCAGCAGTTCGGGAGGCAGGGTCAGGACAGGCGGCATGGGGTCGGGTTGAGATCTAAGCAGAAAGAAAAATTGAAATGACGGATCAGATGACCTTGGCCCGCAGCAAGTCGTTGGTGTTGAGCGCGCCACACAGGCGTTGCGCTTCGTCGACCACCAGCACGCTGGTGATGCGGTGCTGTTCCATCAGCTCGACCGCCTCCACCGCCAGCACGTCGCGGTGGATGGTGCGCGGTCCCGGATGCATCACCTCGCGCGCCGTCACGGCCCGCAGGTCCGCGCCCTTTTCGATCAGGCGG
>JAQGMQ010000270.1 GCA_028292305.1 Rhodoferax sp. | reverse complement strand
CCGCGAGCCGCGAATGACCGTCAATTGCTGGCTTTGCCGGTTCTAAACAGGATGCCGAACTTGGCCGCTGAATAGCACGCTTCAAGTTGAGTTTTGCAGGCCATCCTTAAGGGCGGTGAAAAACGGGGGCAAAAGGCGCAAGGGATCGAGCGCGATGGATCAGATCGGCAGCCGCTGCGCCGAGCGGAACGGGGTTGGGCAACACCAAAAAAATGCGGCAGCCCGACCTGCCGGCGCAAGTCAACGCGTGTTGATCAAGGGGCTACCCCATCGGGGCGGATCGACAACGGTGGCGCAAGGACCGGGCCGGGTTCAGCCCGGCCAGGCGGGTCCGCGCCGCGGCTTCAGAAACTTTCCCAGTCTCCTTCGGCATTCGCGGTCGCCTTGGCGGCGGGCGGCGGTGCGGACGATGTCGCCATGGCCAGCTTGCGCTGCGGCTGGGCCACGGCCTTGGGCCGGGCGGGTGCGGGTTGTGGCGTGACCTTGGCCTTGGCGCCCGGCGCCGGCTTGCTCACCGCGGCCAGCTTGCGCAGCGGTGCCGCCACCGAAGCCGGCCGCGCGGCCGGGGCCGGGGTGCGCTGCACCGCCGGTGTTGCAGCACGGGCCGGCGCATAAGACGGCGCAGCCACAAAGTTGCCCACGTTGAACACCGAGACCACCTGCGACAGGCGCTGCGCCTGGTCGCGCAGGCCCGCCGCGGCCGCCGCCGATTCTTCGACCAGCGCCGCGTTCTGTTGCGTCATCTGGTCGAGGTTGGTGACGGCCTGGTTGACCTGGCCGATGCCGTCGCGCTGCTCGATGGAAGAGGCGCTGATCTCGCCGATCAGGTCGCTCACGCGGCGCACGCTGCTGACGATCTCGCCCATCGACTCACCGGCCTGGGCCACTTGCTGCGTGCCGGTTTCCACGGTTTGGCCCGAGGCACTGATCAGCGTCTTGATTTCTTTTGCGGCCTCGGCCGAGCGCTGGGCCAGACTGCGCACTTCGGCGGCCACCACGGCGAAGCCGCGGCCCTGTTCACCGGCGCGGGCCGCTTCAACCGCGGCGTTCAGCGCCAGGATGTTGGTCTGGAACGCGATGCCGTCGATGGTGCCGATGATGTCGCCGATCTTGCGCGAGGCTTCGCTGATGTTCTGCATGCTGTTGACCACCAGGCCCACCACTTCGCCGCCGCGGGTGGCAGCCTGGGCGGCCGTGGCGGCCAGCTGGTTGGCCTGGCGCGCGGTGTCGGCCGACTGGGTGACGGTGCTGGTCAGCTGTTCCATGCTGGCCGCCGTCTGCTGCAGGTTGGCGGCGGTCTGCTCGGTGCGGGACGACAGGTCCTGGTTGCCGTTGGCGATCTCGATGGACGCGGTGGACACCGATTCGACGCCGCTGCGCACCTCGGACACCAGGCCGCGCAGCTTGCCCACCATGTCGGACAAGGCTTGCTGCAACGCGCCGAATTCATCCTTGCGGCTGGACTGGATCTGCTGGGTCAGGTCGCCGTCGGTGATGGCGCGGGCCACGTTCACGGCTTCTGCGAGCGGGCGGGTGATGGAGCGCACCAGCGCCATGGTCAGCAACACGCCGATCACGAACACCAGCAGCACGATGGACAGCGCCACCATGGCCGTCTGGCTGCGCGCGCCCTCGGCCGCGGCAATGGCCGCATCGCGCTGGCGTTCCTGCGTGGCGACGAAGTTGTCGAGCGCGCCCAGGTACTTGGCGATGGACGGCTTGTAGGTGCCGTCGACAAACGCCTGCATGGCCGCCGGGTCGCCACCGGCCTTCACTTCCTTGGTCTTGGCGGTGTAGCCCAGCACGATGGCGCGGGCACTGGCCACGGCTTCGAGCGCCTGCTTGTCCTCGGGGGTGGTGACCGATTTGGTGACCTCGCCCTGGATCACGGTGATGCGCGCAATGATGTCGCGCACCTGCCCGTCGTACGACGCGCCGAGCACCGGATCGGTGGTGACCGCGCTACCCAGCACCATGGTGGTGGCGGTCTCGGTGGCGCCGCGCCAGCGCACGGCGGTGGTGATCTTCTTCTCGAACGCGCCCACCTGCGCCAGCGCCGCATCGGCCGCGCTGCGTGCGTTGAACTGCGCCCACAGCGAGATCGCCAGCATGGCGATCAGCAAACCAAGGATCACGGCCCACAGCTTGTGGGCGACACGCATGTCATTGAACTTCATAGGATTTGCTCAGAAGGAAAACGAGACGCTTGGGGCGACGCACCCGCCCAAAGGCAAATATATTAGGAGACTAGATTTACATTCAAATACGTCATACATTGTAGTACACACGTCGTGCATGGGGTCGGAAGCGCCCCTCCGCCGCCGCGCTGCACAGGCTCGGAAACAAGGCGGAGAACAACATGCACATCGGCGAACCAACTTCGCAGTCAAAGGTGGCCCGTGCCGCACGGATTTTCGCCGTAGCCTCGTGCACGGCCGCCATGCTGGCCACACTTCTGGCCGCAGCCCCAACGCAGGCGCAAACCTACCAGGCGCCCTCGAGCTTCGTCAGCGGCACCGCCGGTGCGGGCGGGCAGACCAGCTTCAGATTCGGCACGGCGACCGACGTGACGGTGACCTTCTCCACGGCGTTCACTACCACGGGCGGTATCTACAGTTATGGCGTGCGCACCGCGAGTTCGACGATCGGCGCGATCGGCAACAACAGCAATGCCTACCTGACCGGCGCCACCACCGCCAGCCTGGGCTCGCTTCTCGACTTGTGGGGTTACGGCTGCGCCATTCCCGGTTTCGCCCCCGAGACCGATCCCAACACCGGCCAGTTGTGTGTGAACCGCGGCACATTGACGGTGACTTTCAGCCAGCCCGTCGTCAACCCGATCATCCACCTCGGTGGCCTCGGCTCCAGTGAGGTCATCGCCTCGCCTGGCCTGCACTACGCAGCGGAATACACGGTGGCCTCCGCCGCCAACGGCGCATCGCCGGTGGCGGCAACGCTGAGCGCTTTGTCGGGCAGCGCCGCCTTTGCGGTGACCGGCGGCAACAAGGTGCAAAACAGCGGGCCGGCTTCGTCCGTCTCGGCCACCTGCGCTGCGGCCGCGCCGGGTGCGGCCTGCGGCAGCACCCGCGTCAACGGCACCGTCACCTCGGTCACTTTCGACGTCGGGCTCAGGGGCTACGGCACGCAGTCGCAGGGCACGAGCACACCGACGGGCTATTTCCAGAACCAGGGCAGCGGTTACACCGACGGCCACACCGTCAGCGCCAGCATCGCACCGCAAGCCGACCTGCGCGTGAGCAAAACAGACAAC
>JAQGMQ010000144.1 GCA_028292305.1 Rhodoferax sp. | reverse complement strand
GCAGCCGCAGCCGCAGCCGCAGCCGCCAAGCGAGGCACACCCGGTGCAGGCCACCGCTGGTGCCGATTCGGCACCGGGCATGGCGCCCGAGCAGGCCCTGCTGGCTGCGCTGCAGCAAATCACGCTGGCGGACCTGCTGCAGTTCGTGCTGCAGCGCGATGCACTGCGGGCGGGCCATGCCGCCCAACACACGACCCAAGACGGCGAGCCCCGCGATGAAATCGTCCTCACCGCGCCCCGCAAAATCACGCTGCAATGCGGGCTGGCCAGCATCACGCTGTATGCCAACGGCAAGATCGTGCTGCGTGGCGAATACATCGTTAGTGCCGCCAACGGCGTGCAGCGCATCGTGGGCGGCGAGATTGCCCTCAACTGACCGCGGCCCCCGACCATGTGGCAGTTGGACAACCACACGCCCTATGCGGCGGACCACACCTGGATTCGCGACGCCGATGGCGCCGAGGTCTGGATCGTTGCCGTCAAAGCCAGCTACGAGCTGCTGCCGGACGGCAGCCTGCGCACGGCCGCCCGGCAGATCCCCGTGAACAGCGGCACGGTGCTGCATGAGGACGGCGTGAGCCCCCTTTTTGAAACCGACCTGGGGCCGCCCAAGCCGGCCACCGATGTCTGGCTCAGCGGCCACGCCTGGAGCCAGAGCGGCCAGCCCATCGAAAAGATGCGCGCCGGTTTTGCGGTGGGGCCGGTGGTGCGCGAGGTGGCCGTGCACGGCGACCGGCTGTGGGAATGGGGCGTGCTGCGCGAGAACACGGGCGCCGCGCAGCCCTTCACCCGCATGCCGCTGACCTGGGCGCGCGCGTTCGGCGGCGACGGCCCGGACTGCGCCACCGGCAACCCGGTGGGCTGCGGCATCCGCAAGCGTGCCGATGGCCAGCGCCCGATCCCCAACATCGAGCACCCCAGCCGCCCGGCGGGCAACCTGCTGGTCACGCACCCGGCCATGGGCCTCGGCCCGGTGCCGCGCCACTGGCCGGCGCGCCGGCGATACGGCGGCACCTATGACGCAGCCTGGCAGCAGAGCCGCGCCCCGCTGCAAGCCGCCGATCTGGACCCACGCCACTGGCAGGTGGCGCCCCTGGAACAGCAAGTGCCCGGCCGCCTGCGCGGCGGCGAAACCCTGGGGCTGCTGGGCGTGACCCGCCCCGGCTTCGCCCAGGACGGCATCTACCGCTGCGTGCTGCCCCGGCTCACGCTGGGCTTCAGAACGCGGTTTTACGACGGCAGCCGCCGCGCGGCGCTGGTGATGGAACGATGACCATGAAAACTTTCTTCTCGCATTTCGCCCCACCCGTGCTGATCGCAAGCCTCGGCCGGTGCGGCAAACAAGATGCCGTAGCGCAGGCCTTGAAGTCCCTGCAACCCAGTGCCAGCTGGTTCCGCCTCGCCAGCAAACCCTACGCCCTGCGGTCGCCCGCCCTGGGTGTTGACCTGATGCTCCAATGCCTCAACGCGGAGGCGCCGCCGGCCGAGCGCCTGTGGGGCGTGCACAGCTGGTCGGGCCCGGCCCGTACGGCCCATGGTCGCCTGGCGCAGCAGGAGCTGACGCCCTTGCTGGGCGAGCCGCTGCTGTGCATGGACGGCATGGCGGTGTTCGAAGGCGCCGATGAGGAAGGCCAGCGCTGGTGCGCGCATGGCTTGTTCGACAGCGGCAAGCGGCTGCAATCGCTCACCCTGATGCGCCTGGGCGACTGGTTGCCGATGCCCGTCGTGGAAGCTGCGCAGAGCGCCGCGGCCGGGCACGCAATCAGCGTTGCGGCCGTGCCCGCTGCATCGGCGCCTGCGCCCGTGACGTGCAGGTCCTCGGCCACGGTGCCTAAAACCGGCTGGTACGAAGCCCGCCTGCCTGCCGACCACTCTGACTTCCGCTATTTCAGCCAAAGCAATGGCCGCTTCGTGCGCAAACACGAGGGCGAGCGCATGCTGACCCTGGGCGTAGTGCCGTTCACCGATGAAGGCCTGGTGGTATGGACCTGGCTGCGCGAGGGGTGAGCCGCCGACCTCCGGTCAGGCGGGTCAGGGTCCAACCCGGTCTCTGTCGACTGCATAACGAAAAACCGCTGGATTTATGAACCCGCTCGCGGCGGCCAAACGGAGGGAGTGGCAATTGGTAGTTTTGACACGAAGCGAAGGACAGCAGCCGAGCAAGGGGATGTCTGGCCGGCCTCGCGCAGATACGACGCCTTTGGCGAAAGACCATTCGGTCCGCAACGAATACTGCATCACGCGGGACCCGACGCCCGGCGAGGTTGGCTGGCACTGGACGGTCACGATGTCACGGCAAGGCAGGCTCATTTGGCGAAGTTTTTCAGACATTACCTACGGGGGCGAAGAACCTGCTTTGGCTTATGCGCGCGCTTATCGAGACACCGCCATACGCTTGGTTCCACCGGAAAGCCGCGCGCAACGCAGAACCAGTGTCAGGATCAACAACCGCAGTGGCATCTCCGGGATAAGCCGGGTGGATGGCAGGCACGGTCCCATCTGGATAGCAACCTACAGCGTTGGACCAAAAACTTTAGCCAAGAGCTTTCCTGTGAACCGACATGGTGAAGACCATGCGAAAGCGCTTGCCATCGCGGCGCGAAAAGAGTTCATGCGTCTAAACGTCGACTCCTTTCTGGTCTCCGATGACCAGGCCATTGATGTGGCCGATGCACACTTTGGCGGCCTCCTGCAGCCAGAGCGTAGTGACCGCATCACGCCGCTGCAGATCGTCAATCCGCATAGCATCGAATTCCGCATACGGGAACTTGATGGTTGGTTCGATGCGCTGCGCCCTCACTTTGTCGACGTCAAGATATTTCCCGGCGAGAGCCTCGGGCAAGAGGCGTTGAGAGCCACCGTCAGCAATGGCGGCTTGCCGAACAAGCTGAGAAAATCCGGTTCGAAGCGGATCAGCGGATCGCTGGCGCAGGTCTTGGCCGTCCTGTGGAAATTCTTGCGCGACACCATCGTCGATTTGCATGATCTTCAATGCTGGGTAGCTTTCGCAGCGCGCTACCGAGAAGCCTTCTTTGCACTCGATGCGGCCAAGGGCTTCTTCATCCGCTACCGCTACGACGACGCAGGCTATGCCATGCGCTGCCAACCGCCCGCGTCGCTGGCAGGTTTGCTGCCGGACTTTCACGTGGCACTGCCCCAGGCGACACCGGATGCTGTTGACCAGACCCGAGCCGTGGACTCCGGCGGCGTGGTTGCCGCGCACCACCCCGAGGAAGAGTTCTATGGCCTGTCCCGGTTGACGCCCCATAGTGGGAGCGCGCGTTGGGTGGTTGTCCTCGGGCGCGGTGAAAGTGCCGTCCGTCGCCGTTTTTCAGACAGCGTCTACGGCGATAACGCCGCAGCCTTGTTGATGGCCCGGACCTACCGCGATGCGGCACTGCAATTGTGCCCGTCCCACCCGGTGATTCGTCTGCAGAAACGCGACGCTGAATCCGAGCGGCGGTTGCAAATTCTTGATGCATGGTTCGACGCGCTCGCACCTCGTTTTGTGAACGTCTACATGTACCTGGAAGTCTCGAGTTCCAAGGGCCGAATGCTGAGGCTTGGCGCAAGTGGCGGCGTGCCGCCAGCGACGCAAGTTGTGTGGCAATGTCGTCTTTCGCAGCGTTCCTGGCAGGACGCGCTGCAACTCGCGTGGCCGAAACTGCAGCAGGGTTTGATGCAGCTTCATGGGGAAGACTGTTGGAACGAATTCAGCGCGAAGTACAAAACAAGCTTCTTTGCAACCCAGGCATTCGAGCGCCTTGAGGTTCGCTACAGAACTGCGCCAGGATTTGACGCGGGGCTGCGCCGCCCTCCGCCGGAGCTTGCGCAGTGGCTGTCTGGCTTCTCGGTTCCGCTCCTGCCACCTTGCGAGCCCTACGTCAACGTGAGCATGGCCGCGCCGACGCCCCATGGCGACATAGGCAACGGTGCACTCGCGCTACAGGATGGGGTGTAGGGCGCGGACGTGGCCAGACATTTGAGCTCATCCTGCTATGGCTTATTGCGGAACTTCAGGCTGGTCACCGGCCGATGTTCAACTGGTCGCGGTGTCGTGCGTGTCCTCGGCCGGCGCCGGCGCCGGGAACAGGCTCGCGTCATACGCGTCCAGGCTGCAGTCGAGCACGGCCGGCGAGACCTCGCGTTCGAGCACCTTGAACATGCCTTCGACGAAGTCCATCAGGCCGTCGGAGGCCTGGATGGCGGCGTCCACGTCGCCGCTGGCCACGGCGTCGATCACGCGGATGTGGCCGTCCACCGTGCCCTGCAGGTCGGCGTGGCGATCGGTGCGCATGTGGTAGATCCAGCCGATGCGCCGGAAGATGGTGTGCAGCGGCCGCAGCGTGCTTTCAACGAAAGGCTCGTTGGCCGCCGCCAGAAAAAGCTGGTCGATGCGGCGGTCCACCACATTGAACTGGTCGATGCGCATGCCCGCGCCATGCTCCACCAGATGGCGCTTGATGTGCATCATCTGGTTGCGCTGCGATGAGCCTGATCGCTGCGTAGCCAGCCGGATCACGAAGCGTTCCATATCGCGGCGCAGGTCGAGCAGCAGCCGTTCGCGCGTGAGGTCGATGGGCGCAATCTGCACGCCGTGGCGCGGTGTGACCAGCAGCAGCGTTTCGGCCGCCAGACGGTTCACCGCCTGCAGCACCGGCGTGCGGCCGAAGCCCACCATGGCTTGCAGTTCGTGCGTGGCCAGGAAGCGCCCGGGCTTGAGCTCGCAGCAGATCAACAGTTCTTCGATGCGCTCATAGGCCCGGTCCGACAGGTTGACCTGGCTGCGGAGGCGGGCCTCGCCGTCCTGTGGCGCAGTGGCGGGCCGGGTGCTGGGGCGTTTGGCTGGGGTGGACGGCATGGCTGCATTGAAGCATATCTTGATATTTCAAGTGCGGCGGGATGGCCGACCGGCCGACGCAGTCTCGCTCGACCATCAAGCGCGTTCGCCGTCTGACCGCAGTGCGGCAAGCCCTTGAAGAGGATCCCAGGCGGTGTTGGTGAAAACCCTATGAACTTTTGTGAAATATCACAGTATTCTTTGGTTTCAAACAACCGGCTCATCCCACGTGTCACATCCACTTTTCAATCTGGCGGGCAAGACCGCCCTGGTCACCGGCTCGTCACGCGGACTGGGTCTCGCGATTGCCGAAGGGCTGGCCCAGGCCGGCGCGGCGCTGGTGCTCAACGGGGTCGACAAGGAGCGCTTGGCGCAGACCGCGTCGGCCCTGCAGGCCAAGGGCTACAGCGTGCAGGCCGCGGCCTTCGATGTGACCGACGAGGCCGCCGTGGTGGCGGCCTTCAACCGGCTCGACGCGGCCGGCACCCAGGTCGACATCCTGGTCAACAACGCCGGCATCCAGCTGCGCAAGCCGCTGGTCGAGCTGTCGCTGGCCGAGTGGGACAAGGTGATCCACACCAACCTCACCAGCGCGTTCCTGGTGGGCCGCGAAGCCGCGCGCCGCATGATCCAGCGCGGCCAGGGCGGCAAAGTCATCAACATCGGATCTTTGACCAGCGAGGCCGCGCGCGCCACCGTGGCGCCCTACACCGCGGCCAAGGGCGGCGTGAAGATGCTGACCCGCGCCATGGCCGCCGAGTGGGCCGAACACGGCATCCAGGCGAATGCCATCGGCCCGGGCTACATGGCCACCGAGATGAACACCGCGCTGCTGCAGAACCCGGCCTTCGACGCCTGGGTGAAGGGCCGCACGCCGGCCAGGCGCTGGGGCCGGCCGGACGAGCTGGCGGGCACGGCGGTGTACCTCGCATCGGCCGCGTCCGACTATGTGAACGGCCAGATCATCTATGTCGATGGCGGCATGCTGGCCGTGCTGTGAATGCCTGTGTCGTCGACTTCCAGAACCAACCCGAGAGACAAACCATGAAACTCCTGCGCAAGCTTCTTCCCGTGGCGGCCCTGTTCGCCACGTTGGCCACTGTGGCGGCCCCGGCCCACGCTGCCGACTTCCCCAACCACCCGATCGAAATGATCGTGCCTTCATCGGCCGGCGGTGGCACCGACGTGATGGCCCGCCTCTATGCCGAGACGGCCAAGAAATACATCAGCCAGCCCATCGTGGTCAGCAACAAGCCGGGGGCCAGCGGCGCCATCGGCATGGGCGAGGTGCAGCGCGCGCCGGCCGACGGATACAAGGTCGCGGTGCTGATCTCCGAGCTGGCCATCATCCCGCACCTGGGCATGACCAAGATGACGGTGGCCGACTTCATTCCGCTGGGCCGCCTGAACGGCGATCCGGGCCTGATCGCGGTGCGCACCGAGTCGCCGTACAAGACCATCGAAGACCTGCTGGAGCAGTCGAAGAAGCAGCCGGGCAGCGTGTCGATGGGCAATGCCGGCACCGGCTCGATCTGGCACCTGGCCGCGGCCGCGGTCGAAGACAAGACCGGCGTCAAGTTCAACCACGTGCCCTACCAGGGCGCGGCGCCCAGCGTGGCCGCGCTGGTGGGTGGCCATGTGGACGCGATCACCGTGAGCCCGGCCGAGATCGGCCAGTTCGTTATCGCCGGCAAGGTGCGGGTGCTGGTGTCGATGGCCGACCGCCGGCTGGCCGCGCCCTACGACAAGGTGGAGACCTTCAAGGAAAAAGGCACGGACCTGGTGGTGGGCACCTGGCGTGGCCTCGGCGTGCCGCTGAACACCCCGCCCGAGACCGTGCAGGCCCTGCGCGAGATCACGCGCAAGGTGGCTGAAGACCCGATGTTCAAGGACGGCCTGACGCGCGGCAACCTGCTGCCGGCGTACCTGGACGGCGAACAGTTCCAGGCCTTCATGAACAGCCAGTCGGCCTATTTCAAGAAGCTGCTGGCCGGCCTCAACCTCCAGAAATAGATCAGCAGAAAAAGGCCGACACCGCCATGGCGACCCTCATCACCGACGTCAAAGTCATCCTCACCGCGCCCGAGGGCATCAACCTGGTCGTGGTCAAGGTCGAGACCAACCAGCCGGGCCTGTACGGCCTGGGCTGCGCCACCTTCGCCTACCGTCACCTGGTGGTGAAATGCCTGGTCGAAGAATATCTGAAGCCGCTGCTGGTGGGCCGCGACGCCACCGCCATCGAAGAGATCTGGCAGCTGGTGCACCAGAACGCGTACTGGCGCAACGGGCCGGTGGAAAACAACGCGCTTTCCGGGGTGGACATGGCGCTGTGGGACATCAAGGGCAAGATGGCCAACATGCCGCTGTACCAGCTGTTCGGCGGCAAGGTGCGCGAAGGCGTGCCGATCTACCGGCATGCGGACGGCAAGGACGTGGCCGAGCTGTGCGACAACATCGCGCGTTACCGCGAGCAGGGCATCACCCACATCCGCTGCCAGAGCGGCGGTTACGGCGGCGCGGGCTTTGGCGCGGCCCCGGCCAGCGCACCCACGGGCGCACCCGGCGGCATCTACCTCGACAGCAAAAAATACATGCGCGACACGCTGAAGATGTTCGACGTGCTGCGCAGCAAGATCGGCTTCGACGTGGCGCTGTGCCACGACGTGCATGAACGGCTGAAGCCTAGCGAGGCCATCAGGTTCGCGGTCGAGCTGGATCCTTACGACCTGTTCTTCCTTGAAGACGCGATCGCCCTCGAAGACATCCAGTGGATGCGGCGCCTGCGCGAACAGACGTCGATTCCGCTGGCGCTGGGCGAGCTGTTCAACAACCCGGCGGACAGGAAGTTCCTCATCGCCGAGCCCCTGATCGACTACATCCGAGTGCAACTGAACCAGATCGGCGGCATCACGCACGGCCCCAAGCTCAA
>JAQGMQ010000143.1 GCA_028292305.1 Rhodoferax sp. | reverse complement strand
GAGATCTCGGTGGCGGCCGACGGCGCCATCAAGATCCACCGCATCGTCGCCGCCACCGACCCGGGCCATACCGTCAACCCGCAGCAGATCGAGGCCCAGGTCGAAGGCTCGTTCGCCTACGGGCTATCTGCGGCGCTCTATGGCGAATGCACGGTGAAGTACGGCCGCATCGAGCAGGAAAACTTCAACACCTATCCTGTGCTGAAGATGAATGAAATGCCCAAGGTGGAGACCATCGCCATGCCCTCGGGCGGCTTCTGGGGCGGCGTGGGCGAACCCACGATTGCCGTGGCCGCGCCGGCCGTGCTGAACGCGCTGTTCGCGGCAACCGGCAAGCGTGTCCGCGACCTGCCGCTGAGCAAGCACAACTTCAAGGAAGGTTGATCTTGGCCAACTCGACACGCGTATCCGGGACAGCTTCGACGCGCAGGGCCTGATGGCGACGCTGGGCGCCAGGCTGGTGTTGGTGGAAGACGGCGAGGTCCACATCGCGTTGCCGTTTTCAGCCGCGCTGTCGCAGCAGCACGGCTATCTGCACGCTGGCGCCACCACCAGCATCGTCGACAGCGCCTGCGGTTATGCGGCGTTGACCAAGGCGCCCGCCGACGCCGAGGTGGTCACGGCGGAATTCAAGATCAACCTGTTGCGGCCGGCCATCGGCGAGCGTTTCCTGGCCATTGGCCGCGTCGTCAACGCGGGCAGACTGATGACCGTCTGCACTGGCGAAGTGCGAGCCTTCACAGGCGCTGACGGCACCGACGGCGCCTACAACGTGATTGCCCTGATGCAGGCCACCATCGTCAACGTGCGCCCCTAGCCCGACACGTGAAAAAGCCCCGGCGAGGCGCGAACCTCACCGGGGCTTTTTATAAGTCAACCGCTGAGGATCAGGCGCCGACGTAGGCCGTCTTCACCGTGGTGAAGAACTCCTGCGCGTACTTGCCCTGCTCGCGCGAACCGAAGCTCGAACCCTTGCGGCCGCCGAACGGCACGTGGTAGTCGACACCGGCCGTGGGCAGGTTGACCATCACCATGCCGGCCTGGCTGTGCCGCTTGAAGTGGGCCGCGTACTTGAGCGACGTGGTGGCGATGCCGGCCGACAGGCCGAACGGCGTGTTGTTCGATTCGAACAGCGCCTCTTCATAACCCTTCACGCGGATGATGCTGGCCACCGGGCCGAAGACTTCTTCGCGGTTGATGCGCATCTCGGAAGTGGTGTCGGTCAGCAGTGCGGGCATCATGTAGAAGCCGTCGGTGGCCAGGCGCAGGCGGTCGCCGCCGGCCACCAGCGTGGCGCCTTCCTTCTGGCCGATGGCCACATAGTCCATGTCCTGCTCGAGCTGCGACTGCGACGACACCGGGCCGATGTCGGTGCCGGCGGCAAGCGCGTCGCCCACCTTCAGCGTGGCCATGCGGGCCTGGATGGCTTCGACGAACTTGGCGTAGATGCCTTCGGTCACGATCAGGCGGCTCGAAGCCGTGCAACGCTGGCCCGTGGAGAAGAACGCGCTCTGCACGCTGAGTTCGACCGCCTGCTTCAGGTCGGCGTCGTCCAGGATGATCTGCGGGTTCTTGCCGCCCATTTCCAGCTGCACCTTCTTCAGGTTGACGGCGCACTGCTGGGCGATGCGGCCGCCCACGCTTTGCGAGCCGGTGAAGCTGATGGCGTCGATGCCGGGGTGGTTGACCAGCGGGTCGCCGATCACCGAGCCGCGGCCCATCACCAGGTTGAACACGCCGGCGGGGATGCCGCTCCGGCTGATGATGTCCGCCAGCGCCCAGGCGCAGCCCGGCACCAGGTCGGCGGGCTTCAACACCACGCAGTTGCCGTAGGCCAGGGCCGGCGCGATCTTCCAGGAAGGGATGGCGATGGGGAAGTTCCACGGGGTGATCAGGCCGATCACGCCGACGGGTTCGCGGGTGATCTCGACGGTGACGCCGCTGCGCACCGAAGGCACGACTTCACCGGTCAGGCGCAGGCATTCGCCGGCGAAGAACTTGAAGATGTTGCCGGCGCGGGTGACTTCGCCGATGCCTTCGGGCTTGGTCTTGCCTTCTTCGCGGGCCAGCAGGGTGCCGAGCTCTTCGCGGCGCGCCAGGATTTCGGTGCCGATCTTGTCCAGCGCGTCGTGGCGGGCCTGGATGTTGCCGGTCGACCAGGCGGGGAACGCGGCACGCGCGGCGGCCACGGCGGCGTCGAGCTGGGCGGCATCGGCCTGGGTGTATTCGCCGATCACGTCCGACAGGTTCGACGGGTTGATGTTGGGCGCGTACTTGGCGCCGGCAACCCATTCGCCGTTGATCAGGTTGTCAAATTTTTGGGTGGTCATGTTTCGGTTCCTTGTCGGTTGGAGAAAACGCTGCACCAGCCATGGCCTCAGGGCATGGCGGCAGGTGGGGAGAAGGAAAGGCGCGGCGCGCGGACGGCGGCAGGCGCCTGGCGAGAGTGTCGATGGTAGCAAACGCCGCCAGCCCACCCTCGCCGACCCTGGCCGCGCCCTTGCGGCGGCAGGGTCAACACGCGATCTCAGGTTTTACTGCGGGCCGAGCTTCTTGATCAGCGCGGCCAGCTCTTCCATCTCGTTGGGCTTCAGGTCGGTCAGCGGTGCGCGCACCGGGCCGCCGTCGTGGCCGACGATCCTGGCGCCGGCCTTGATGATGCTCACGCCGTAGCCTTCGACGCGGTTCCTGATGTCCAGGTAGGGCATGAAGAAGTCCTTCAACAGCTTGTGCTGCGTCGGCAAGTCGTCGGCGGCCACGGCCTTGTAGAAGTCCATCGCGGTCTTCGGGATGAAGTTGAACACGGCCGACGAATACACCGGCGTGCCCAGCGCCTTGTAGGCAGCGGCATAGACCTCGGCCGTGGGCAGGCCGCCCAGGTAGGCGAAGCGGTCGCCCATGGCCATGAAGATGGACGACATGGTTTCGATGTTGCCCACGCCGTCCTTGAAGCCGACCAGGTTCGGGCAGCGTTCGGCCAGGATGGTCAGCGATTTCGGCGTGAGCTTGGTGCGGTCGCGGTTGTAGACGATGACGCCGAACTTCACGCTCTTGCAGACCTGCGTCACGTGCTCGACCAGGCCTTCCTGGCCGGCTTCGGTCAGGTAGTGCGGCAGCAGCAGGATGCCGTGGGCACCCAGGCGTTCGGCTTCCTGCGCGTGGGCGATGGCGGTGCGGGTGGGGCCGCCGGCGCCCGCGATGATCGGCACCTTGCCGCGGCAGGTGTCGACCGCGGTCTTGATGACCTGGCTGTATTCCGCGCCGGCCAGCGAGAAGTATTCACCCGTGCCGCCGGCGGCGAACAGCGCGCTCGCGCCATACGGGGCCAGCCATTCCAGGCGTTCGATGTAAGTGCTGGGGCGGAACTCGCCCTGCGCGTCGAAGTCGGTGATGGGGAACGACAGCAGGCCGGAGCCCATGATGGTTTTGAGTTCTTGAGGAT
>JAQGMQ010000137.1 GCA_028292305.1 Rhodoferax sp. | reverse complement strand
GTAGCCGCCGAGCGACACCAACAGGCCCGCGTCGCGCGCCAGCGTTGCCGGGTTGCAGCTCACGTAGACGATGCGTTGCGGCGGCGTCCAGCCTTGGCGCAGCTCGGGTTGCTGGTGCAGGTCGGCCAGTGCCTTCATGAGGGCGAAAGCGCCTTCGCGCGGCGGATCGACCAGCCACTTTTCGGCAGAGCCATCGGCGACGAGTTGCTCGGGGGTCATCTCGAACAGATTGCGCGCGGCGAAGGTGGTCGGCGCCAGCGCGGCACCGAGCGGCCGGTTCGCCTGGTTGCGGTCGTAGTTCTCGCGTGAGCGCGCCACCAGCGTTTCACTGCCTTCGACACCCAGCACTTCACGCGCCTGGGTGGCAATGGGCAGCGTGAAGTTGCCCAGGCCGCAGAACCAGTCGATGACACGCTCGCTTTTCTTCGCCTCCAGCAGGCGCAGCGCCCGCGACACCAACACGCGGTTGATGTGCGGATTGACTTGGGTGAAGTCGGTCGGCTTGAACGGCATGTGGATACCGAAATCGGGCAAGGCATAGGCCAGTTGCTGCGCTTCGGGATCCAGCAGCTTCACGGTCTCCGGCCCCTTGGACTGCAGCCACCACTGCACGTTGTACATGTCGGCGAATTCGCGCAGGCGGGCCAGGTCGGCCTGGCTCAGCGGCTCCATGTGGCGCAACACCATGGCGGTCACGTCGTCGCCGCAGGCCAGTTCGATCTGCGGCAGGGTCTCGATCGCGTCCATCGAACCCACCAGCGCGCGCAGCGGCATGAGCATGGCGTTGACGTGCGGCGGCAGCACATGGCATTCCTGCATGTCGGCGACATAGCGGCTCTTGCGCTCATGAAAGCCCACCAGCACGGCATTCTTCTTGTGCACATGGCGCACCGACAGCCGGGCGCGGTAGCGGTAGCCCCAGGCCGGGCCTTCGATGGGCCGCGCGACCGTCTCGGCTCGCACCTTGCCCAGGTGCCAGAGGTTGTCTTCCAGCACACGCTGCTTTACCGCCATCTGCGCCGCGGGGTGCAGGTGCTGCATCTTGCAGCCGCCACACGCGCCCGCGTGCAACCCGAAATGCGGACACTGCGGCCGCACGCGTTGCGACGACTCACGGTGGATGGCCGTCACCGTGCCCATCTCGAAACTGCTCTTCTTGCGGTACACGTTGACGGACACCTGCTCGAACGGCAACGCGCCTTCTATGAAGACCACCTTGCCGTCTTCCTTGTGGGCAATGCCCTGCGCCTCGATATCCAGCGACTCGACTTCCATCCAGCCCGCGGGCAATACGTTCACTTTTTCTGTGGGTTCGCTCATTCAACTTTGCTCAAAACGGAATCAAGAGGTTTGCACGACGGCGGCGATGCGTTCGGCGCAGGCCTGGGCCTGCTTGGCATCGCGCGCTTCGACCATGACGCGCACCAGGGGTTCGGTACCGCTGGCCCGGATCAGCACGCGGCCGTTGTTGCCGAGTTCGGCTTCTACGGCCTGGGTGACGCGCGGCAGGTCGCCGTTGGCCTTCCAGTCCTGGTCGGGCCGCAGCCGCACGTTGATGAGGGTCTGCGGAAACAGCGTCACTTCGGACAGCATCTGGCCCAACGTCTGGTTGCGCCGGATGCAGGCCTGGAACACCTGCAGCGCACTGACCAAGCCATCGCCGGTGGTGTGTTTGTCCAGGGCCAGCAAATGGCCCGAGCCCTCGCCGCCCAACAGCCAGCCGCGCTTTTCGAGTTCTTCGAGCACGTAGCGGTCACCCACCTTGGCACGCACCAGCTCCACACCCTTCGCCTTCAATGCAAGTTCCACGGCCATGTTGGTCATGAGCGTGCCGACCACGCCCGGCACGGCGTCACTGGCGCGCTGGCTGCGCTGATTGCCACCACGCGAAAGCCGCTCTGTCACCATGAGGTAGAGGATTTCGTCGCCGTTGAAGAGCCGCCCATCGGCATCGACCACCTGCAGCCGATCGGCATCGCCGTCCAGCGCAACGCCGTAGTCGGCCCCGTTGGCCTTGACCGCTTCGATCAGCGCCTGTGGATGGGTCGCACCCACGTTGTGGTTGATGTTCAGGCCATCCGGGCTGCAGCCGATGGCGATGACTTCGGCGCCCAGTTCGTGGAACACCAGCGGCGCGATGTGGTACGCCGCACCATGCGCGCCGTCCACCACGAGTTTGAGGCCCTTGAGGGTGAGTTCATTGGGAAAGGTGCTCTTGCAGAACTCGATGTAGCGGCCTGCGGCGTCCTCCAACCGGCGCGTCTTGCCCAGGCTGGCCGAGTCGGCCCAGACCGGCGGCGTATTGAGCGCGTCTTCGACGGCCGCTTCCCACACATCAGGCAGCTTGGTGCCCTGCGCGCTGAAAAACTTGATGCCGTTGTCGGCAAACGGATTGTGGCTGGCGCTGATCACCACGCCCAGGCTGGCGCGCTGGGCACGCGTCAGGTAGGCCACGCCGGGCGTGGGCAACGGCCCGAGCAGCACGACATCGACGCCGGCGGAGTTGAAGCCGGATTCAAGCGCGCTTTCCAGCATGTAGCCAGAGATGCGGGTGTCCTTGCCAATAAGCACAGTGGGCCGCGATTCGGTTTCTTTCAGGACCCGACCTACGGCATGGGCCAGGCGCAAGACGAAATCAGGGGTGATGGGAACCTGGCCCACGGTGCCGCGGATGCCATCGGTGCCGAAATATTTACGCGTCATTGTTCTTGTCCTCTTCTGTTGGGCTGCGTCGCGATTAAAACGCAATTCACCCGCGGTTTCCGTCCGTTCAGCCGATGTGCGCCGCCGCCCACACTTTCAACGCACTAACCGTGACAGACACGTCATGCACCCGCACCACCCGGGCGCCTCGCTCCACCGCCAGCAGGGCGGCGGCAACGCTGGGCAACATGCGGTCATGCACGCCTTCAAGCCGTTCGGCGCCGACTGCAGCCATGGCTGCCAGGGACGATTTACGGGACCAGGCGGCCAACAGCGGATAACCGAGCGCCAACAACTCGCCCTGTCTCGCCAACAAGGCAAAGTTCTGGGCCACGGTTTTGCCGAAGCCGACGCCAGGGTCGAGCAGAACACGCTCCTTTGCGACGCCCATCGCCTCCAGCTGCCGCGCAGCTTCGGCAAGAAAATCGCGAACCTGCTCCACGACGTCACCGGTCATGGGCGCGGTCTGCATGGTCTGCGGCTCGCGGTACATGTGCATCAGGCAGACACCGCAGCGCGGATGGCGAGCCACCACGTCGGCGCCCGAGAGCTCTTCTTTCGCCGGTGCCGACGCGGCGGCCCAGCGCAGCGCCCAGATGTCGTTGACGATGTCCGCACCAACGTCGAGCACGGCCCGCATCACCTGCGGCTTGTAGGTGTCGACCGAAATCGGCACGCCCAAACGCACCGCCTCGCGCACCACCGGCAACACCCGGGCCAGTTCCTCCGCTACGCCCACCGGTTCTGCACCCGGGCGTGTCGATTCACCGCCGATGTCGAGCAGGTCGGCACCTTCGGCGATGAGCTGTTCGCAGTGGCGCATGGCCGCAGCTGTGGTGGCATGGCTGCCGCCATCGGAAAACGAGTCAGGCGTGACGTTCACGATGCCCATGACCTGAGGTCGGTCGAGATCGATCTGGAAGCGGGAGGTTTGCCAATACATGGGCAGTTCGGAGAGGTGGAGAATAATCCGACGGGAGTGATGCGGAGAGGCGCAGCGCATGACCGGACGCCACCAACGCAAAACGGGGCACTGGGCCCCGTCTGGTTTGGTCAACTTACCGCGTTCATGCAGCAGTGGGTGCTGGCTCTGGCGTTACGGCCGGTGCGCCGCCGCTACCGCCATTATTGCTGCCACCACCCGTAGGGGTGCGTGCAGTCCAGTCCTTCGGCGGACGCGGCTCCTTGCCGGCCATGATGTCGTCCAGCTGCTCGGTGTCGATGGTTTCCCATTCGAGCAGGGCCTTCGCCATGGCGTGCATCTTGTCGCTGTTTTCCTCGATCAGGCGACGTGCCAGGTTGTACTGCTCGTCGATGATCTTGCGCACTTCGGCGTCGA
>JAQGMQ010000136.1 GCA_028292305.1 Rhodoferax sp. | reverse complement strand
ACGGCGTTGCCCTGGGCCGCGCTCGAGCCCATGGCCGCGCGGCTGGTGGATTTCGACTGGCTGGTGACGATGCAGCTCGACGGCCGCACGTTGCCCGAACATGAAGACGTGTTGAAGCGCCTGCCCTGCAAGATGGTGATCGACCACACCGGCAAGTTCCTGGAGCCGGTGGCACCGGAGCACGCGTCGTTCCAGTCGCTGCTGCGCATCCTGGACACCGGTAAGGTGTGGATCAAGTTGTCAGCACCTTACGAGACCTCGAAGACCGGCGGGCCCGACTACGCGGACGTGAGCCTGCTGGCGCGTACGCTGGCCGAGAAATTTCCCGAACGTTGTGTGTGGGCCAGCAACTGGCCGCACCCGGGCCAGAGCGTGCCGCCCTCGGAAGCCGCGCTGTACGAGTTGCTGTTCAGCTGGGCGCCGAGCGATGCGCTGCGGCGGCGCATCCTGGTCGACAACCCGGCCGAGCTGTTCGGCTTCGGCGCCTGAAACGCGCCGAGGCGACGCCTGGTTCAGCGTTTGCGCCTGGCGTTGATCACGACGCAGGCCACGCAGGCCGCCGTCGTCGCGGCGAGCGCCAGTGCCAGACCCGTGGCCGGTTTGAGCAACGGGCGATGTCTGAAACCGCCGTCGATGGCCGGGCTGCGTGAGGGCGTGAACAGGTTGCCGTCGGTGGCGGCCGCGGGCTCGGCGCGTGCCAGGGCTCGGTCGAACAACCGTTTCATGCCGCGCGCCAGCAGGTTCGGCGCCACGGCGTGCGCCAGGCGGCCGGGCAGCGCCGGCGCACCAATGGCCAGCACGGCCTGAGGATGCCGGGCCAGGTGCACCAGGGCCGCAGCGACGCGGCGTGGGTCGGACAGCGGTGGCGGCGGCCGCAACTGCCGGCCGCTGTAGTTGGCGCCGTGCGACAGGCCGGGCGTGTCGACGAAGGCCGGGTAGACCTCGCAGACGTGCACGCCGGGCACATCCACCAGTTCGGCACGCAGCGATTCGGACCAGCCACGCAGGCCGAACTTGCTGGCCGTGTAGGCTCCGGCATAAGGCGCGGCCACCCAGCCGCCGGCCGAAATCATGTTGATGAGCACGCCGTGCTCCTGCTGGCGGAAGTGCGGCAGCACAGCGAGCGCGCCGTTCATGTGGCCCAGCAGGTTGGCCTCGACCACGCGGCGGTGTGACGCCATGGGGGTGTCTTCGAACCGGCCCACCGCGCCCACGCCGACGTTGTTGATCCACACGTCGATGCGGCCGAAGTGGCGCAGCGCCGCATCGGCCAGCGCCTGTACGGCATCGGCGTCGGTCACATCGGTGGGCAGCACGAAGGTGCGTGCGCCTTCGTGGGCGCAGTCCTGGGCCACGGCGTCCAGCGCCTCCCGGTTGCGTGCGGCCAGCACCAGCTGTGCACCGTCGGCCGCGAAGGCCAGCGCGGTGGCGCGGCCGATGCCGCTGGAGGCACCCGTGATGACGACGACGCGTGAGGTGAGGGCGGTGGATCGGGTTGGGCGGATCTTGGACATGGTGGGCTCGGCGGAGAAGAACAGGGTGAAAGGTTAACGCCGCGGGACGCGTCGCCGGCAGGCGCGCTGCTTGTAAAACCTTGTAGTCGGCATCGGCTGACATGGTTTGGCGCGAAAGGCTGAAGGTTTGCCACCCGCAAGCCAACCAAGCTGGAGGCTTGACCCGAACCAGTCCAACAGGAGCCACCGCATGAACCACCCCGAACAACGGCCGAGCCACAACGAAGAGCCCGAGATCACCCAGGAGGAGGACGTGCCCAGCGACGGGCGCGACCACGAAGGCGAAGCCATGATGAAAGAGGTGAAGAACGACAAGCTGTCGCCCACGCCGGACAGCCAGGCATCGGCCGGCATGGGCAGCAAAACCCCGGCCGGCCGGTCGATCTGATCACGCGGCGTTAGCCCTCGGGACAGCGCCGCCGCGCAATGCGCGAGCTACTTCAGGCTGTCCGGCACCTTGCCGCCGTTTTCCGACAGCTTGACCATCACCTGGCGGTGCAGCCAGACGTTCATCGAAGCCGAGTCGCCGTGTCGCCGGTGTAGTGCAGTTCCTGCGCCAGTTCCTTGCGAGCCGTGATGGAGCTGTCGAGCCCGAGCAGTTTCATCAGGTCGACGATCGAAGTTTTCCAGTTCAGCTTCTCGGCCGACTTGGCGGCCATGCCGTCGAGCAACTCGGCCACGTCGACCTCTTTCATGGGCGCGACCTGCGCCGCCGCAGCAACGGGCGGGCTCGCCGGCGCGGTGGCAACGGCCGGTGTCGATGTAGGTGCGGGCACCGGCGTCGTGGGCGCTGCTGTGGGTGCCGACGCGTCTGGCGTGGTGTGGAAGATCTTGCCGAAAATGCTGGAGAGGATGCTCATGTTGGCCTTCTTGTTGAAAGAACAGCCGTGTGCGGCCAGGCATTTGAGGCGCACGTAGGACGCGGCGCAGTCCGCCGGCCATCGCGGTTGGCTGCAAGGCTTACGCAACGCCGGCTGCACCCGCGTTGTCCTCCTTCGTCCTCGTTCCCGAGTCGACGACGTCCAACTGCGCATCCAGCAGATGGACATGCAGGAACTCTTCGAAAATGAAGCCGTCGAGCGCAAAGAGGACGACGTGGTCTCGCCAAGCGACCGCAGCCGCCAGCTGCGCGCCCGCCACCCGTTTGCCGGTGGCTTTTCCGTCCCGGAGGATTTCGGAACTGGGGTCGCCTTGCTGGTTTGCGTCGGGCACTTCTCTCAGGTCGAATTCGGCAGCGATGCGCAGGAACATCGCCTGACGCTACCAGAGTGCGCCGACGCCGCATCTCGCCAACACGCTGACTACGCCGTAATCTTCTCCACATGCGCCTGCCGCGTGTACAGAAAGTCGATCACCGCCTTGCGGCAATGCGCATAGTTGGCGTCTTCGGCCAGCGCCACGCGGTCGCGTGGGCGGGGCAGGTCGACCCGCAGCACTTCGCCGATGGTGGCGGCGGGGCCGTTGGTCATCATCACGATCTTGTCGGACAGCAGCACGGCTTCGTCGACGTCATGGGTCACCATGACGACCGTGCTTTTGGTCTTGAGCACGATGGCCAGCAGTTCGTCCTGCAGCTTGGCGCGGGTCAGGGCGTCGAGTGCGCCGAAGGGTTCGTCCATCAACAGCACCTTGGGCTCCATGCTCAGCGCGCGGGCAATGCCGACCCGTTGCTTCATGCCGCCCGAGATCTCGCCAGGCCGCTTCTGCGCCGCGGGCGTCAGGCCGACCAGGGCCAGGGCCGCATCGGTGCGGGCCTTGAGCTGGGCCTTGTTCTCGGTCGCGCCGAAGACGCGTTCCACCGCCAGGTAGACGTTCTCGAAGCAGGTGAGCCAGGGCAGCAGCGAGTGGTTTTGAAACACCACGCCGCGGTCGGGCCCGGGCCCGGCGATCTCGCGGTTGGCGCAGATCAGCGTGCCGTGGGTGGGCAAGGTGAGCCCGGCGATCAGGTTCAGCAAGGTCGACTTGCCGCAGCCCGAGTGCCCGATCAGCGCCACGAACTCGCCCTGGGCGATGGTTAGGTTGATGTCGCGCAGTGCCGGGAACGCGCCCTTCGGCGTCTTGAAGGTATGGTCGACATTGCGGATTTCGATTATCTTCGTCGTCTGTCC
>JAQGMQ010000133.1 GCA_028292305.1 Rhodoferax sp. | reverse complement strand
CGAGTCGCAATCGCTCGCCGGGGTGTGCGTGATCAAGATCTTTTTCCAGCCCGCGGCGAACATCCAGACCGCCATCGCCCAGGTCGTGGCCTCCGTCCAGACCCAGGTGCGCCAGCTGCCGCCGGGCATCACGCCGCCGCTGGTGATCAAGTATTCGGCCTCCAGCATCCCGGTGGTGCAGTTGGCCCTGTCGAGCCCGGTGCTGCCTGAGCAGTCGGTGTTCGACAGTGCGGTCAACGTGCTGCGGCCCCAGCTCATCACCATCCCCGGCGTGGCCGTGCCGTTTCCCTACGGCGGCAAGAACCGGCTGATTTCCGTCGACCTGGATTCGGCTGCGATGCAGGCCCGTGGCCTGTCGCCGCCGGACGTGGTCAACGCCATCAACCTGCAGAATCTGATCCTGCCCTCGGGCACGGCCAAGTTCGGCCTGACCGAATACAACGTCAAGCTGAACGGCTCGCCCGGCACCATCGCCGGGCTGGGCGACCTGCCGGTGCGGACCTCGGGCTCGGCCACCACCTACCTGCGCGACGTGGCCCAGGTGCGCGACGGCTTTTCGCCGCAAGTCAACATCGTGCGACAGGACGGCGCCCGCGGCGTGCTGCTGTCGGTGCTGAAGAACGGCGGGGCCTCCACCCTCGACATCGTGGCCAACCTGCGCGCCATGCTGCCGCGGGTCACGCAGGTGCTGCCCAAGGAGATCAGCGTGACGCCGCTGTTCGACCAGTCGGTGTTCGTCAAGGCGGCGGTCAAGGGCGTGGTGATCGAAGCGCTGATCGCGGCGGCGCTCACCGCCGCCATGGTGCTGCTGTTCCTGGGCAACTGGCGCAGCACGCTGATCATCGCCATGACGATTCCGCTGTCCATCCTGGCCTCGATCCTGGTGCTGAAGATGCTCGGCGAAACGCTGAACCTGATGACGCTCGGGGGCCTCGCGCTGTCGGTCGGCATCCTGGTCGACCAGGCCATCGTGACCATCGAAAACATCGAGCGCCACCTGCACATGGGCACCCCAAAAGAATCGAGCCCCCAGGCAAGCGCTTTGCGCTCGCCGCCCCCCGAGGGGGAGTTGCCAGCCAAGGGCGGCCTGTCCCTGGCCGAAGCCATCGAAGTCGGCGCCGGTGAAATCGGCGTGGCCGCGTTTGTCTCAACCCTGTGCATCTGCATCGTCTTCGTGCCGATGTTCTTCCTCTCGGGCGTGGCCCGCTTTCTGTTCGTGCCGCTGGCCGAGGCCGTGGTGCTGGCCATGCTGGCGTCCTACCTGCTGTCGCGCACGCTGGTGCCGACCCTGGTGCTGCTGTTGATGGGCCGCGCGCCGCCCATCGATCCGGCCGCCAGGCCGAGCCCGCTGCAGCGCGTGTACCGCGCCTTCGACCGCCGCTTCGAGCGGGTCCGCGCCGGCTACACCGAAGTGCTGCACATGCTGCTCGACCGCAAGCGCGGTTTCGCCATCGGCTTCCTGCTGTTCTGCCTGGCCTCGTGCCTGATCTACCCGGTGCTGGGCCGCGACTTCTTCCCGTCGGTGGACGCGGGCCAGATCCGCCTGCACATGCGCGCGCCCACCGGCACCCGCATCGAAGAAACGGCGCGCCTCGCCGACGCGGTGGAAACCGTGGTGCGCGAGATCGTGCCCAAGGACCAGCTGGAGACCATCCTCGACAACCTGGGCATGCCGAACAGCGGCATCAACCTGTCGTACAGCAACGCCGGCACCATCGGCACGCTGGACGGCGAAATCCTGATCTCGCTGCACGAAGGCCACGACCCGACCGACGGCTTCATCACCCGGCTGCGCGCCGAGTTGCCCAGGCGCTTTCCCGGCGTGGAATTCTTCTTCCAGCCGGCCGACATCGTCACGCAGATCCTGAACTTCGGCCTGCCCGCCGCCATCGACGTGCAATTCACCGGCGCCAACCGCGCCGAGAACGCGCTGCTGGCCGCCGAGCTGACCCAGTCCATCAAGCAGATCCCGGGTGCGGTGGACGCCCACGTGCACCAGCGGCTCAATGCGCCGTCGCTCAACATGCAGATGGACCGCACGCGGCTGCAGCAGATCGGGCTGTCGGCGGCCAATGTGGGGCAGAACGTGCTGATCTCGCTGTCAGGCAGTTCGCAGACGGCGCCGGCTTTCTGGCTCAATCCGCAGAACGGCGTGGTCTACAACATCGCCGTGCAGACGCCGCAGTACCAGGTGGATTCGCTGGACGCATTGCTCAACATGCCGGTCGGCACAGGCACCACGCCGGGCGCGGGGGCGCCGGCGGCCACCGGCAACGCCAGCACCCAGCTACTCGGCAACCTGGTGGAAGTGACGCCGAGCCAGCAAGCCGCCGTCTCGTCGCACTACAACATCCTGCCGGCCATCGACGTCTATGTGAGTGTGCAAGGCACCGACCTGGCCTCTGTGGCCAAGCAGGTCAATGCACTGGTCGACCAGATGCGGCCACGCCTGCCGCGCGGCAGCCAGGTGGTGCTGCGCGGCCAGGTGGAGACGATGCAGTCGTCGTTCATCGGCCTGGGCGTGGGGCTGGTGATGGCCATCGTGCTGGTCTACCTGCTGATCGTCGTCAACTTCCAGTCGTGGATGGACGCGCTGATCATCATCGCCGCCCTGCCCGCCGCGCTGGCCGGCATCGCCTGGATGCTGCTCATCACCGGCACCACGCTCAGCGTGCCGGCCCTGACCGGCGCCATCATGACCATGGGCGTGGCCACGGCCAACAGCATCTTGCTGGTGTCGTTCGCGCGCCAGCGCCGGCAGGATGGCGTCGCGCCGCTGGCCGCCGCGCTGGAGGCCGGCGCCACGCGTATCCGCCCGGTGCTGATGACAGCCCTGGCCACGGTGATCGGCATGATCCCGATGGCGCTGGGCCTGGGCGAAGGCGCCGAGCAGAACGCGCCGCTGGGCCGGGCCGTCATCGGCGGGCTGATCCTCGCCACCGTGTCGACCCTGTTTTTTGTGCCGGTCGTGTTCGCCGGCGTGCACCAGCGGCTGGAGCGGCGCAAGCTGGCGCGGCTCGCCCGCCGTTCCGAAAACCATCCGCATCCGCCCCCTACCTTTCCCCGCCCTCAGGAGACTTGAGCCATGACCGATCCCACTCCTGCCGCGCTGGACGCGCCTTCGCCGCTGGTCACCCATGCGCCAGACCACCCGGTGATCCACGATGCGCCCGATGCACAGACGCGCCGCAAGACCGTGCGCCGCACGCAGATCGCCGCCGTGGTGGTCGTGCTGCTGCTGGCCGCGGGCGCCGGCCGCACGGTGTTCAGCCGCATGGCCAATGCCCGCGTGCTCGAGAGCAGCAGCGCCGAACAGTCCAAACAATATGTGCACGTGACCCAGGCCAAGCGCAGCCAGACCGGCCAGACCCTGGTGCTGCCCGGCACGCTGCAAGGCTTCGTGCAGTCGCCCATCGCCGCGCGTTCTAGCGGCTACCTGAAGCGCTGGACCAAGGACATCGGAAGCCGCGTTGAAAAAGGCGAACTGCTGGCCGACATCGAAAGCCCCGAGATCGACCAGCAGCTGAGCCAGGCCGTGGCCGCGCGCGAACAGGCCGCCTCCAGCCTGGCGCTGGCCCGCAGCACCGTCGAACGCTGGGAAGGCCTGCGCAAGAAGGACGTGGTCTCGCAACAGGACCTCGACGAAAAACGCAGCGCCGTGGCCCAGATGCAGGCCAGCGTGGCCGCCGCCGACGCCAACATGCAGCGCCTGCGCCAGCTCGAAGCCTTCAAGCATGTGGTGGCGCCGTTCTCGGGCGTGATCACCCGCCGCAACGTCGACGTGGGCGATCTGATCGACAGCGCCAAGGTGTTGTTCACCCTGTCGCAGACCGACCCGCTGCGGGTGTACGTCAACGTGCCGCAGGCCTCGGCGCAACTGGTGAAACCGGGCCAGAAGGTCACCGTGACACAAGCCGAATTGCGCGGCCAGAAGTTCGAGGGCCAGGTGTCGCGCACTTCGGCCTCCATCGACACGCTGACGCGCACCATGCAGGTCGAAGTGGCCCTGCCCAACCGCGACCACAGCCTGCTGCCCGGCGCCTATGTGCAGATCGCGCTGCCGCTGGCGGCCAGCCAGGCGCTTACCGTGCCGACCAACACCCTGCTGTTCCGCGGTACGGGCACGATGGTGGGTGTGGTGGATGCCAAGGGCGGCGTGACGCTGCGCCGCATCGGCGTGGGCCGCAACTACGGCGAAAACTTCGAGGTGCTGGACGGCGTGACCGAGGCCGACCGCATCGTGCTGAATCCGCCCGATTGGCTGGCCGATGGGCAGACGGTGACGGTGGCCGAAAATAAGCCGGTCGCCCCCGCGACTGCCGCATCGGCGGGCGCCACCGGCACCGCTGACGCCGCGGCGGCAAAGGCCAAGCTGTGAGCCGCAGGGTCGAAGCGCGCAGCCACGGCGTGGCTCCGCGGGCCGGTCACGGCGCGGTCGCGCTGGCCTGCGGGCTGCTGCTCGGCCTGGCTGGCTGCGCCCAGGCGCCGCCCTACAGGAAGCCCGCGCTCGACATGCCCGTCACCTGGCAGGTCGAAGCGCCCTGGCGCGTGGGCACGCCAGAAGACGCTGCGGCCAAGGGCCCGTGGTGGCAACATTTCGGCGATACCAAGCTCGACGCACTGGAACAGCAGGCCAGCACCAACAGCCCGACGCTGGAGCTGGCCAACGCCAGGTTGGCCCAGTCGCGCGCCACGCTGGCGGCCACGTTGAGCGGGCTGTTCCCGCAGATCGGCCTGACGGGCCGCGCGTCGCGCCTGAAGATTTCTGAAGACCGGCCGCTGACCAACTACAGCAGCCGCAATTTCTCCACCGTGCAGAACGACCAGCAGGTGGCGTTGACGGTGAACTACGAGGTCGACCTGGCCGGGCGTGTGCAGAGCACGGTCGAAGGCGCCACCGCCTCGGTGCAACAGGTCACGGCCGACCTGGAAAACACGCGGCTGGTGCTCAGCACCGACCTGGCCACCAACTACTTCAACCTGCGCGCGCTGGACAACGAACTCGACGTGCTCGGCCGGTCCATCGCCCTGCAGCGCCGCGCACTGGAGCTGATGAATTCGCGGCACGACCTGGGCGCCGCCACCGGCCTGGACGTGGCGCAGCAGCAGGCCCTGCTGGACACCACGCTGGTCCAGGTCGACGTGTTGCGGCGTACCCGCGGCCAGTTCGAACATGCCATCGCCACGCTGGCAGGCATCCCGGCGCCGCAGTTCAGCCTGCCGCCCGAGGTGCGCGAGCTGTCGCCGCCGCCGGTGCCGCTGGGCGTGCCATCCGACCTGCTCGAACGCCGCCCTGACATCGCCTCGGCCGAACGCGCGATGGCCGCGGCCAATGCCCAGATCGGCGTGGCCAACGCGGCGTTTTATCCCAGCATCGTGCTTGGGCCGACGGTCGGCTTCGACACCACGCGGCTGTCGACGCTGTTCGATGCCTCGAGCCTGTTGTGGTCGCTCGGTCTCTCGGCCACGCAGGTGTTGTTCGACGCCGGCCGCGTCAGCGCCAACCTCGACTTCGCCCGCGCCGGCCATGCGGCCACCGTCGCCAACTACCGGCGCGTGGTGCTGGGTGCGATGCAGGAGGTGGAAGACGGCATCACCGGCCTGGCCGCGCTGGACCGCGCGTCGGCCCAGGCGCGGGTCGCGGTGAACACCGCCACGCGGGTGCTCGACATGGCCACGGCGCGCTACGAAGGGGGTGCCTCGGCCTACCTGGACGTGATCACGGCGCAGCAGTCGTGGTTGACGATCCAGCGGCAGGCCACGCAGTTGAACGGTCAGCGCCTGGTGACTTCGGTGTTCCTGGTGAAGGCATTGGGTGGCGGCTGGCAACCCGCGACGCAGACGCTTTCGTTGTCATCGACGCCGAAGGCGCCATAGACGAACCGCCGTGCGGGGCGGTCAGTCCAGCTTGAACTCGTCGACCACCGTCTGCAACTGATGGGTCTGCACGGCCAGGGCGCTGGAGGCCGAGGCCGCCTGCTCCACCAACGCGGCGTTCTGTTGCGTGGCTGATTCCATCTGCACCACCGCCTGGTTCACGTGTTCGATGCCGATGCTCTGCTGCGTGGTCGCGTCCGAGATCTCGCCGAGCATGGCCGTCACGCTCTGCACCGACTCCACGATCTCGTGCATGGTGCGGCCGGCCTGCTCCACCAGCGCCGAGCCGTTCTCCACCTGCTGCACCGAATCGCCGATCAGGCTCTTGATCTCCTTGGCGGCCTCGGCGCTGCGCTGCGCCAGGCTGCGCACTTCGGCCGCCACCACCGCGAAGCCGCGGCCCTGCTCGCCCGCGCGGGCGGCTTCCACGGCGGCGTTCAGCGCCAGGATGTTGGTCTGGAAGGCAATGCCTTCGATCACTTCGATGATGTCGACGATGCGCTTCGAGCTGGCGCTGATGGCCGTCATGGTGGACACCACATCGCCCACCACCGCGCCGCCGCGCTGGGCCACGCCCGAGGCGTTCACGGCCAGGCTGCTGGCCGAACGCGCGCGGTCGGCGGTCTGCTTCACGGTGGCGGTGAGCTGCTCCATGCTGGACGCCGTCTGCTCCAGCGAATTGGCCTGCTCCTCGGTGCGCTGCGACAGATTGGTGTTGCCCGCGGCGATGTCCTTCGAGGCCACGGTGATGGTGTCGGTCGATTCCTTGATGCGGCCGACCACGTCGGTCAGCGTGTCTTCCATCGTGCCCAGCGCGGCCAGCAGGCGGCCGAATTCGCCGCCGCGTTCGGTGGCGAAATCCTGGCTCAGGTCGCCGGCCGCCACGGTCTCGGCGATATAGATGGCCTCGTCCAGCGGCGTGACGATGCTGCGCACCAGGCCGTAGACGAAGGCCGCGCCGGTCAGCAGCGCCAACAGCCCCAGGGCCAGCATTTCGAAACGCACCGTGGCAATGCGGTCTTCTTCGGCGCGAATGCGGTCCTCGGCCATGCGTTTTTCCAGACCCGCCAGGGCGGTGGCGTGGCCTTGCAGCGTGGCCAGCGCCGGCATGGCTTCGCCCAGCATGGCCTTGGTCGCCGCCTCGCGTCCGCCAGGCTGCTGCAGGCCCTGCACGACCTTGCCCACGGCCAATTCATAGACGGCATGAGCCTGCTTCAGCTGGCCGGACAGGCTGCGTTCGGGCTCGGACATGTCGGCAGCTCCAAGTGCCGCGATGGCACTTTCTGCGGCCTTGCGCTCGTCCTGCAAAACCGCACCGGCCGCAGCGCCCTCGGGGCCGAGCAACAGACTCATGGCGCGCTCGGCGCCGGCACGGATCGCGGTGGCCAGGTTGCCCGCGGCTTCGGCGCGGCTCCAGCTCTGCCGCACGATCTGCTGCTGCGCGTCGTCCAGGCTGGACAGGCGACCGAGCCCCAGGCCAATCACCAAAGCGACGAATACGAACATGCAGCCGAAGCCCGCGCTCAGGCGTGTGCTGACCTTCAGATTGGCGAATGACATGGCTAGTCGGTCTCCTCTTTTTTAATAGTTACAAAATGCTTCGGCGTGGATTATGCAGGCACGTGTACTGCCGTGCACACAAAACCAGTCGTTTTTTAAGCGCTGCGTTGTAGAGAGGCCGCAGCGATAATTGGGGGTTTTCCATAACTACACACCCCACGGTAAAACCATGACCACGCACATCAAGCAGGACGATCTGATTGAATCGGTTGCAGCGGCGCTGCAGTACATCAGCTACTACCATCCCACCGACTACATCGCCCATTTGGCCCGCGCCTATGCGCGCGAACAGAGCCCGGCGGCGAAGGACGCGATCGCCCAGATCCTGACCAACAGCAAGATGAGCGCCACCGGCCAGCGCCCCATCTGCCAGGACACCGGCATCGTCAACGTGTTCCTGAAGGTGGGCATGGATGTGCGCTTCGACGGCTTCACCGGCGGCCTGGAAGACGCCATCAACGAAGGTGTGCGCCGCGGCTACAACCACCCCGACAACACGCTGCGCGCCTCCATCGTGGCCGACCCGGAATTCGACCGCAAGAACACCAAGGACAACACCCCCGCGGTGATCTTCACGCAGATCGTGCCGGGCAACAAACTCGACATCACCGTGGCGGCCAAGGGCGGCGGCAGTGAGAACAAGAGCAAGATGATCATGCTCAACCCCGGCGACTCGGTGGTCGACTGGGTGCTGAAGACCGTGCCCACCATGGGTGCCGGCTGGTGTCCGCCGGGCATGCTGGGCATCGGCATCGGCGGCACGGCCGAGAAGGCGGTGCTGCTGGCCAAGGAAAGCCTGATGGACGACCTCGACATGTACGAGCTGCAGGCCAAGTCATCGCGTGGTGAAAAACTCGACCGCGTCGAAGAGATGCGGCTCGAGCTGTACACCAAGGTCAACGCGCTGGGCATCGGCGCGCAGGGCCTGGGCGGCCTGACCACCGTGCTCGACGTCAAGATCAAGATGTACCCCACCCACGCCGCCAGCAAGCCCGTGGCCATGATCCCCAACTGCGCGGCCACGCGGCACGCGCACTTCGTCATGGACGGCTCGGGCCCGGTCTACCTCGACCCGCCCAGCCTGGACCTGTGGCCTAGCGTCAACTGGACGCCCGACTACAACAAGAGCCGGCGTGTCGACCTGAACACCCTGTCGAAGGAAGAAGTCGCCAGCTGGAAACCGGGCGACACGCTGCTTCTGAACGGCAAGATGCTCACTGGCCGCGACGCCGCGCACAAGCGCATCAAGGACATGCTGGCCAGGGGCGAGAAGCTGCCGGTCGACTTTACCGGCCGCGTCATCTATTACGTCGGCCCGGTCGATCCGGTGCGCGACGAAGCCGTTGGCCCGGCCGGCCCCACCACCGCCACCCGCATGGACGGCTTCACCGAGATAATGCTGGCCGAGACCGGCCTGATCTCGATGATCGGCAAGTCCGAACGCGGCCCGGTGGCGATCGAAGCCATCAAGAAACACAAGAGCGCCTACCTGATGGCCGTGGGCGGCGCCGCCTACCTGGTCAGCAAGGCCATCAAGACCGCCAAGGTGGTGGGTTTCGCCGACCTCGGCATGGAAGCCATCTACGAGTTCGACGTGGTCGACATGCCCGTGACCGTGGCCGTGGACGCGGGCGGCACCAGCGCCCACAACACCGGCCCGGCCGAGTGGAAGCAGCGCATTGCGACGGGTGAATTCAAGGGCATTGAAGTTGCGGCTGCCTGAGCGCTCGAACGCCTGACCACCTCAACAAAGCAAAGCAAAGCGATGCAGCCTATTGGTGTGTTCGACAGCGGTGTGGGTGGCTTGAGCGTCCTGCAATCGCTGCGCGCCGAGTTGCCGCGGGAAGACATCGTCTACCTCGCCGACAGCGCGCATGCACCGTATGGCGAACGCGCCGAGGCCTTCGTGGTGCAGCGGGCCCTGGCGGTGACGGGCCGGCTGCGCACGGAGCATCGCATCAAGGCGTTGGTGGTGGCCTGCAACACGGCCACGGCGGCGGCCATCCATGCGTTGCGGGCCGCCTATCCTGGCCTGCCCATCGTGGGTGTGGAGCCGGCGCTCAAGCCAGCCACGCGCACGAGCCGCACCCGCCGCATCGGCGTCATGGCCACCCGGCGCACGCTGGAAAGCACCAAGTTCCAGATCCTGCTCGACTCGCTGGCCTGCGAAGCCGACTTCGTGCTGCAGCCTTGCGACGGCCTGGCCCATGCCGTGGAAACCGACGACGAGGCGCAGACCATCGCCTTGTGCCAGCAGCACACCGGCGCGATGGGCCGGTTCGGCTCGGCGCCGGGTGAGATCGATACCGTGGTGCTGGGTTGCACCCACTACCCGTTTGCGCGCACCCACCTGCAGCGAATGCTGGGGCCGCAGGTGCAGTTGATCGACACGGGTGAAGCGGTGGCACGGCAGACGCGGGTGCTGCTGGAAGACAAGGGCAAGCTGGCACCCGAGGGCGCCGAGCCCGGGGTGGTGACCTTGTTGGCGACCGGTGACGCGGGCCGCCTGCGCGACGCGGCCGCACGCTGGCTCACGGAGCCCTGCCAGCCTGCCGCCCCGGCGGGTGCGGCGCAGTCACCCGCGCCGCTTCCGTGCAGCCTTCAGTGAAGGTGACGCGGACGCCGACCGCCGCCGTGGCCTGAGCCACCCGAGCCGCCACCGGGGCCGCGTGGCGGCTTGCCGAGTTCGAGCGAATTCACCAGCGTTTCGAAGCGCTTGGCAAACAGCTTGTCGATCTCGGACACCACGCCACTCAGCTCGGAGCCGTCGAAATGCCGCTCCATCATGTTGATGACATCCTGCACCAGCAGATCGCGCTGCGCCTGCATGATCGCCGCCGGCGTAGGGCCGACGAACAGCATCAGGAAGTCGTCGCGCGAGTCCTCGTTGCTTTCTTCGTCGTCCTCGTCGAAATCGGCATCGTAGAAGGTGACTTCGATCGGCGCGCCCTGCGCGGCGAGCTCGTTCAGCATCATGCACATCTCGTCGAGCGACTGCTTGAAGTCTTCGTCGCCGGGCACCGTCCAGCACATCTGCAAGCTGTGTTCGGGCGCGTCGAATTTCAGGCCGGGTTCTTCTTCATACGAGCTCTGCGCGCCGTCGGCCAGCGAGCGGGCGCCGGCGTATTTCCAAAGTGGCTTGAGCGCGTCCTGGATCTGCTCGAAAGTCACGTCAGCGCGCAGAAGCACCTGACCGTGCACATGAATCTCAAAGGGGGCGTTGTAGCGTGCCATGGTTAACCTAGAACTAGGTTTCGATATTAGGCGCTTTTGGACGGGTTTGGAATCCGCGCCAGAAGCTGTTTCGGGTGGTGCCTCGAACCGGGGTCGAACCGGTACGCCCCCTCACGGGTAAGCGGCGGATTTTAAGTCCGCTGTGTCTACCAATTTCACCACTCGGGCAATACATTGACTTGCGAACTACGCTAGGAAAAAAAGCGCCTAGGCGCTTTTCAAAAACTGGAGGCGGGAATCGGAGTCGAACCGATCTAAAAGGATTTGCAGTCCTCTACAT
>JAQGMQ010000093.1 GCA_028292305.1 Rhodoferax sp. | reverse complement strand
AAGGCCAGGCTGCGCAGGTCGAACAGCGCCAGGTCGGCGCACATGCCCACCGCCAGGTGCCCGATGTCGCGGCGCCCCAGCACCTCGGCGCCGCCACGGGTGGCCAGCGTCAGCGCATCGCGTGCCGTCATCTCGGCCGGACCATGGTCGCAACCATACGGCGCCAGCGACCGGCCGACGCGCGCCAGCAGCAGGGCCTGCCGCGCCTCGGCCACCATGTGGGCGCCGTCGTTGCTGGCGCTGCCGTCCACCCCCAGTCCGACCGGCACGCCGGCATCCAGCAGCCGGCGCACCGGCGCAATGCCGCTGGCCAGGCGCATGTTGCTGCACGGGCAGTGCGCCACGCCGGTGCGGCTCTGCGCAAACAGGCCGATGCCGGCCTCGTCCAGCTTCACGCAGTGGGCGTGCCACACGTCGTCGCCGAGCCAGCCGAGGTCTTGCGCGTACTGCGCCGGGCTGCAGTTGAACTGGGCCAGGCTGTAGGCGATGTCGTGGTCGTTCTCGGCGAGGTGGGTGTGCAGGCGCACGCCCTGGCCCTTGAACGAGCGCGCCAGCGCCGCCGATTCGCGCATCAGGTTGCGGCTCACGCTGAAGGGCGAACACGGCGCCACCGCCACGTTGCGCATGGCGCCCCAGGACGCGTCGTGCCAGGTCTCGATCAGGCGGCGCGTGTCGCGCAGGATCGCGTCCTCGGTCTCCACCACGCGGTCGGGCGGCAGGCCGCCTTGCGACTGGCCCACGCTCATGCTGCCGCGGCTGGCCACGAAGCGCATGCCGATCTGCTGCGCGGCCTCGATGCTGTCGTCCAGCCGCACGCCGTTGGGGTAGATGTAGAGGTGGTCGCTGCTGGTGGTGCAGCCGCTCAGCAGCAGCTCGGCCATGGCCACCTGGGTCGACACGCGCACCATCTCCGGCGTCAGGCCGGCCCAGATAGGGTACAGGCCGCGCAGCCAGCCGAACAGCTCGGCGTCCTGCACCGCGGGTATCGCGCGGGTCAGGCTCTGAAACATGTGGTGGTGGGTGTTGACCAGCCCGGGCACCACCAGGTGGCCGCGCGCGTCGATCACTTCGTCGGCGCTGTCGGCGGCGGCTTGCAGGTCGGCCGCGGGGCCGATGGCTTCGATGCGGTTGTCGCGCAGCAGCACCGAGGCGTCGCGCCATTCCGTGGCCTGCTTCGGGTCGGCATGGTCGAAGGTGGCGACGCAGGTGGCGTTGTGGATCAGCAGTGTGGACATGTTTGCGCCTGCCTCAGTCGGCCGCCGAGGCCACGAGTTTGATGCCCAGCGCCAGCATCACGCCGCCGGCCGCGCGGTCCACCCAGCGCTTGAAGCGCAGGTAGGCGTTGCGCGGTGCTTCCGACGACAGCACCACCGCCACCACGGCGTACCAGCCGGCCTCGACGCAGAACATCGCCACCACCACGGCCAGGCTGAAGCCCACTGAATGCACCGCCGGCAGAAAGGCCGCGAACACGCTGGCATAGACGATGGCTGTCTTGGGGTTGCTGAGCTGGGTGCTCAGGCCGCGAACGAAAGCCGGGTAGATGGCGCGCCGGGCCTGCGCGGTGGCGCCCGCAGGCACGCTGCCGATCGGCTGCCCGGCGCTGGTCCAGATGCGCCAGCCGATATACGCCAGGTACAGGCCACCGGCCACCTTCAGCGCCAGGTACAGCGAAGGCACGGCCAGCAGCAGCCCTTGCAGGCCGAGCAGCGCCACCACGGCAAACGCGGCGCCGCCCACGCCCATGCCGAGCGCGGCGGCCAGGCCGTCGGCACGCGAGGCCGACGCGGCGGTGCGCGCCACCATCACGAAACTGGGGCCGGGGCTGATGGTGCCGGCGGCGAGGGCGGCAATGATGCCGAGCAAGGCGGGAAGGTTCTGCATGGGAGGGCTCCGGGCTGAATGCGGGGGCTGGGGAAACGAATTCGAGCTGGGAGATTACCCCAATGGTGCGGCCCGCGCCGCCATCGTAAGGTGCGGCATGGAACAAGCACATCCTCACCTGTTGACCTCAGCACCGCTGGCCACGCGCAGCCTGGGCACCGCGCTGCCGATGCTGGCCGCGGCACTCCTTCTGGCGGGCTGCGTTCGAGCCCCGTCGGGGCCCATGGCTGCGTCGCCCACGGCCGCCGCCGCGCCGCCGCGGCTGGTGGTCTTCATCGCCATCGACGGTCTGCCGATGCGCCAGGTCACGGCCTACCGCGACCAGCTCGCCCCCGACGGCTTCGCGCGTTTCCTCGACCGCGGCGCGTGGTTTGCCGAAGCCCATTACGGCCACGCCTTCACCGTCACCGCGGCGGGCCATGCCACCATGCTCAGCGGCGCCTATCCGCACCGCAGCGGCATCATCGGCAACGACTGGCGCGACGTGCAAACCGGTGCCGAGGTGTATTGCACCGGCGACACCGCGGCCCACTACATCGGCCACGCGACCAAGCCGCTGGACGGCACCAGCCCGAAGAACCTGCAGGCCGAAACCGTGGGCGACGTGCTGCGCCGCGTCGACACGCGCAGCAAGGTGATCGGCATCTCGGGCAAGGACCGCGGCGCGATCCTGCCCGCCGGCAAGACCGGCACGGCCTACATGTACATGGGCTCGACGGGGCAGTTTGCGTCCAGCACCGGCTACATGGCGGCGCACCCGGGCTGGGTCGACACGTGGAACGGCGCGCGCCCGGCCGACCGCTACTTCCAAACCGAATGGAAGCCGCTGCTGCCCGAGGCCGCCTACGCGCGCTCGATCCCCGATGGCCAGCCCTGGTTCGGCCCGGCAGGCGGCCAGTTGCCGATGCGCATGGGCAAGGCCGGCGACACGGCGCCGAACGCGGCCTTCTACACCGGCTTGCTGAAGAGCCCGTTCGCCGATGCGTTGTCGCTCGAGTTCGCGCGCGCCGCCATCGCCGGTGAAGGGCTGGGCCGCGACGAGGCGCCCGACATCCTGAGCATCAGCCTGTCGGGCCACGACTATGTGAACCACGCCTATAGCGCCGAGTCGCGGCTGTCGCACGACCATTTCCTGCAGCTCGACCGGCTGCTGCAGGCGTTCTTCCAGCAGCTGGATGCCAGCGTGGGCAAGGACAACTACGTGCTGGTGCTCACGGCCGACCATGGCTTCATGCCGGCACCCGAAGTCAGCGTCTCCGAAGGCCGCACGGCCGGCCGGCTCTCGGGCAGCCAGCTGCTGGGCAAGGTCAACACCGCTGTGGAAATGAAATTCGGCGTGCCCGGGTTGATGCGCCTGGCCTCGGGCGCGTCGCTGAGCGTGGACCGCCAGGCCGCCACCACGCGCAACCTCGATCTGGCCGCGGTGGCGGACGTGGCGCGCACGGCACTGGTGGCCGAGACCGGCATCGCCGCCGCCTATACGCGGCAGGAGCTGGCCAGCGGCAGCCGGGCCGGCGCGCCGTTTTTCGCGGCCATGCAAAACAGCTGGAACGCCGGCGTGTCGGGCGACGTGCAGTTTGCGCTGCAGCCTTATTTCATGCTGGGCAATGCGGTGGCGACCCACGGCTCGCCGCACCGCTACGACACCCATGTGCCGATCCTGGTCTATGGGCCGAACTGGGTGCGGCCCGGCCGCGTGGACAAGCCGGTGGAAGTGGTCGACATCGCGCCCACGCTGGCGCGCCTGCTGCGTGTGCCGGCCCCGTCTTCAAGCGAAGGCGTGTTGCTGCCACTGCCCTGAGCGCGAGGTGGCACCAACCCGGGCTCGACCTGGGCGCACATAAAAAGACTGACCAGACGCAGTGTGAACGACGCGGGCGAAAGGTGGCCTCCTACACCCTGCCGTGGGGTTGACCGATAAGGCTTTGCAGGGTGGCCCGGTAAATTGGATTCAGCTTCAACCAGACAGCAATGCGCGGCAAGCGAACTTTCAAGTCGACCAATCTCGGTCACCTACCGTTCACCAGGGAATCACCATGACCAAGCAAACCACTCTCAAATCGATCTCGATGGCCACCGCAGTTGCAGCCGCATTGGCATTCGGCTCGGTCGGCTATGCGCAGACCGCCGCTCCCACCAACGACAGCAAGATGGCCCAGCCAGTGACCGGCGACGCCGCCAAGACCACCGCCGAGCGCGACTCCGCCAAGTCGATGAAGAAGTCGACCAAGGCCGGCAAGATGGCTGCCAAGAAGTCGGACGCCACGTCGACCCAGGGCACCAACTCCGGCGCCAGCAAGTCCGGCGACACCACGCTGCCCGCCAGCAAGGGTGACGGTTCGGGCAAGAGCTGATCGGCCTCCGCTTAGTTTGTAAGCGCCACCACGTGGCTTGCCGCTTCGGCGGCGGCCCGCAAAAGCCGGCAGTGTCCCTCGGGACATCGCCGGCTTTTTTGCGTGCGTCGCATGGCGTTGATCTCGTTGCGCACCCGCCTGGCGTTCGGTGCGCAAAACAGCTTGGGCTCCCGGCACAATAGCCACAAGAGACCACCGGAGACCTCGTCCATGACCCAACCATTGAACGCCTTCGTGACAGGACCCGCCACCGTGGCGTGCCCCGACCCGGCCCAGGCGCCCCGCGCTTTTCTTACGCATTTGTTTGGCGTGGCCGTGGCGCGCGCGCTGCCGCTGCAGAGCATGGCCGCGTTCTTGCCGCCGCCACCCAAGGGCCGCACCATCGTGCTGGGCGCTGGCAAGGCGGGCGGTTCGATGGCGCAGGCGCTCGAAGCCTTGTGGCCGGCCGAGGCGCCGCTCGGAGGTTTGGTCGTCACGCGTTACCACCACATTCCGCCGCGCCCAGAAGGCCTGCGTTCGCGCATCGAGATCGTCGAGGCCGCGCACCCGGTGCCCGACGCCGCCGGCCTGGCCGCGGCGCAACGCATGCTGGCGCTGACCCAGGGCCTGACCCGCGACGACCTGGTGTTGTGTCTGATCTCGGGCGGCGGCTCGGCATTGCTCACCTTGCCCGCCGAAGGCCTGACACTGGAAGACAAGCAGGGCATCAACAAGGCATTGCTGAACAGCGGCGCCAGCATCGGCGAGATGAACTGCGTGCGCAAGCACCTGTCGCGCATCAAGGGCGGCCGGCTGGCCGCGGCCTGTGCGCCGGCGCAGGTGGTCACGCTGACCATCAGCGATGTGCCGGGCGACGACCCGTCCATCATCGCCAGCGGCCCCACCGTGCCCGACGCCAGCACCTGCGCCGAGGCGCTGGCGATCCTGCAGCGTTACGCCATCGACATCCCCGCCGCGCTGCGAACGCAGCTGGAAGAGGGCACGCTGGAGACGCCCAAGCCCGGCGATGCGGCCTTCGACGGCCACGCCGTGCACCTGATCGCCACGCCGCAGCAGTCGCTCGAAGCCGCCGCGGCCGCGGCCCGCGCCGCCGGCATCGCCGCCTACATCCTCAGCGACGAGATCGAAGGCGAGTCGCGCGAAGTCGGCAAGGTGCACGCGGCACTGGCCCGCGCCGCGGCGCACCGCGGCCAGCCATTCGCGCGGCCCTGCGTGATCTTGAGCGGCGGCGAGACCACCGTGACGGTGCGGCCGCAGCCCAAGGACCTGCCGCGCGACCAGCGTGGCCGCGGCGGCCGTGCGGGGGAGTTCTGCATGGGCCTGGCGCAGGCGCTGCAGGGCCAGCCCGGCGTGTATGCGCTGGCCGCCGACACCGACGGCATCGATGGCGTGGAAGACAACGCCGGTGCGCACGTGGCACCCGACACGCTGAACCGCGCGCGCGCGCAGGGCATGAAGGTCGAACAGTACCTGGACCGCAACGACGCCTATGGCTATTTTTCAGCGCTGGATGACTTGGTGGTGAGCGGGCCGACGCATACCAATGTGAACGACTTCCGGGCGCTGCTGATCTTGTGACCGGCCGGCGGTGCCGGGCTTGATCGCTCAGCCCAGCGCCGTATCCAGCAACATCATCAGCACGAAGCCGATCATCAGCCCACCCGTGGCCCATGCCTCATGGCCCTTGCGGTGCGACTCGGGGATGATCTCGTGGCTGATGACGAACAGCATGGCGCCGGCGGCGAAGCCCAGGCCCCAGGGCAGCAGGCTGGCCGACAGGCTGATGGCGGCCGCGCCCAGCACCGCGCCGATCGGCTCGACCAAGCCACTGGCCATGCCCAGGCCGACGGCCAGCGAGCGGCGGTAACCGGCGGCCAGCAGGGCCACGGCGACGACCAGGCCTTCGGGCACGTCCTGGATGGCGATGCCGGTGGCCAGTGCGGTGGCGCGCACCGGGTCGGTGCCGGCATAACCCACGCCGATCGCCAGGCCCTCGGGCACGTTGTGCAACGCGATGGCAAAGACGAACAACCAGGTGCGGCGCAATGTGCGCGAGGCCGGGCCCTCGGCGCCCTTGATGAAGTGTTCGTGCGGCAGCCAGCGGTCCATCAGCAGCAGCACCGCGCCGCCGAACAGAATGGCGATGCCCATCGTGCCGCCGGCCTGCCAGCTGCCCGCGCCCTGCGCCCGAGCGGCAGCCAGGCCCGGGATGATCAATGAAAACGCACACGCCGCGAGCATCACGCCGGCGCCGAAGCCGAACAGCGTGTCCTGCGTCTTGTCCGACAGCCGCTGCGAAAACAGCACGGGCACGGTGCCCAGTGCGGTGGCCAGCGCCGCCACCGAGCCGCCGATCAACGCCGTCAGCACCACCGGCTGTTGCACGGCATAGAGCCAGAATTCACGCAGCAGGATCACGCCACCGAGTGCGATGATGCCCAGGCCGAGCACGCGCCGCCATGGCAGGTGGCGCGGCGCGGGCGGTTGGCTGGCGCCGTCCAGGGCAAGGTCTTCACTTCGGGCCATGGGTCGTCTCCTGAGGGGTTGGGCAGAGCGCTGGGTGGACTTCGCTGCGTGGCCTGGCGGTCAGCCGCGGGCTGCTGCAAACCGGCGCGCAACCTCAGGCCAACTCACCACGTTGTAGAACGCCGCGATGTAGTCGGGGCGGCGATTTTGGTACAACAGGTAGTAGGCGTGTTCCCACACGTCGAGCCCGAGCAGCGGTGTGTTGCCGGCCATCAGCGGGCTGTCCTGGTTGCCGGTGCTCTCCACCACCAGCTTGCCCAGCGGCGTGGCGCTGAGCCAGGCCCAGCCGCTGCCGAAGCGGGTCAACGCGGCCTTGGTGAAGGCTTCCTTGAAGGCGTCGAAACCACCCAGATCGGCATCGATGGCCGCGGCCAGCGCGCCTTCGGGCCGGCCGCCTCCCTGGGGCGACATCACCGCCCAGAACAGGCTGTGGTTGGCATGGCCGCCGCCGTTGTTGCGCACCGTGGCGCGCAGCACTTCCGGCAGGCTGTCGACGTCAGCCACCAGGGCCTCGATCGCCACGCCTTCAAGGTCGCCGTCCTTCAGCGCGGCGTTGAGGTTGTTGATGTAGGCCTGGTGGTGTTTGCTGTGGTGGATCTCCATCGTCCTGGTGTCGATGTGGGGCTCGAGCGCGCCGTAAGCATAAGGCAGCGGGGGCAGGGTGTAGGCCATGGTGGGTTCCTGGTGGGTGGTGAATCGGAAATCGTGTTCGGTGGCTCAATGCCGCGTCTCGCCGCAAAGCAGCGCCGGATGGGCGTGGTCGTGCAGTGCCGTGACCACGGCCGGGTGTGGTCCCTTTTCACGCACGAACAGCAGCAGCGCGGCATGGGTTTCCCGGCTGTGGCGCCACGCGGCCTGCTGCAGGGGTGTGTCGGTGTCGGGGCTGGCCAGCAAGGCCATCAGCGTGGCATGGGCGTGGCACACATGGGCGGCCGCCTGGTCGGGCAGGTGGGCGGTGTGGTACAGGTCGGCCAGGTTGTGGTGCGAGACCACCAGGGCGGCGATGCGGTGGTCGGTGTCGTCGGGCGCCTGGCGCGAAAGACCGGCTGAGACCAGGCGCGCCGCGAGCAGGGCACGCGCCACATCAAGGGCCTGGCGGGTGTGGCGCAGCGCCACGCCGGTGTGGCCCTGAGCGGTGGCCTGGTGGCCGCGTTGCATGGCGCGTTCCCACGACGCGAGGCTGGGCGCCTCGGTGGCGGGGGCGGCTGCGCTTGGGTCGGTTCGGTGGCCGGGAGGGCCGTAAGTAGCGTTCATGCATCACATCCAGGACAAGCCCTTTGCGTCGAATGGATGTGCGTACTCAGGCGGTCTAGATGATAGCAGTTCTCATTTGAAGATAGGGGTCAACGGGTGAAGACCTGACACGTCGCAGGGCCGGAACGGCCCGAGGGTTCAGCGCAGCCGGTGCCCGCAGTCGGCGCAGAACGTGTCGTCGGCCGCCACGGGGGCCTGGCATTGCGGGCAGCGCAGCGTCAGCGTTGCTGCCGTGGGTGCGGTGGGTGCGGTGGGCAGGACCGTCGGCGACGGCGGCGTGGCAGGAGCCGATGGGGGCGCAGCAGGAGCCGACGCGGGCGTGGCAGGGGCCGACGCAGGCGAGGCAGGGGCCGACGCAGGCGTGGCAGGAGCCGACGCGGGCGAGGCTGGGGCCGACGCAGGCGTCGGGGCGCTGTACTTTTGCGCGGCAGCCTGCGCGGCCACTGTTGCCTGGGCCTGCAGGTCGCGGGCCTTGGCGCGTGCGGCGGCGAGCTTCACGTCCATCGCAGCCTGTTCCGAGGCAAGATCCAGCCCATCGATCGCGCGCAGATAAACGCTGCTCGCGCCGCGCAGGTAGACCATGCCGGGCAGCGTGAAGGCCACGGCGAACAGCAGGCCGCCGCCGACCATCGCCGCCACCGCATGCCCGCCGCCGGCGCCGGCCATCACCATGCCGGCCAGGCCCATGCGGTCCACGTCCGGGATCACGCCCGGCATGCCGCCCAGGATCGGCACCGACACCACGGCCGTGGCGGCCACGCCGGTGAACAGGATCCCGCCGATCAGCATGCCGACCACCATGGCGATCAACGACACCGCCACCATCAGCAGCAGCACCATCACCAGGCGCTTGCGCGCGATGGCCAACAGCTGGCTGATGCTTTCCATCACGCCAGCGCCGCCCCAGATGGCCGGTGCCGAGAGCGGGAACACCACCGTCGGCACGGCGAACAAGGCCATGCCCGCGAGCACCACGGCCACCGGAAACACGAAGGTGTAGAGGATCGGCCCGAGAAAGGGAATCTTGCAGATGAAGAGCACGATGGCCAGAGCCAGAAAACCCGCCAGGTACAGCGCCGCCACCAGCAGCAGCACCAGGATCAGCCGGTGGGACGTGGCCAGCGAATCGCGCACGGCGTCCATGACCGACCGCGATTCGCCGCCGCGCGCCTCGTCCATCATCATCATGCCGACGGCATTGGCACCGTAGAAAATCAGGCCGTAGGCCGCCAGCACGAACAGGCCGGTGAGGAAGAAGCTGAGCTGTGCCAGCACGCCGCCCACCGCCGTCACCAGCGCCATGCAGACCAGCGTGGCCAGCAGCAGCCCGACCGCACGCCAGTTGCGGATGGCGTCGATGCTGTCGATCAGCGAGCCGCTGTTTTTGATCTCTTGGGAAAGCATGGAGATTCCTTGAAAGGGAGAAGTCGCGAGAGAGGTGGTGCGCGCCGCGCGCTGGCGGCGCCGTGGAAACCTGGCGTGCTTCTAGTGGCGGACCGCTTCCTGGTCCTTGCGCCGCT
>JAQGMQ010000049.1 GCA_028292305.1 Rhodoferax sp. | reverse complement strand
TCATGTTGATCGCCAGCGGCAATTACCAGTTTGTCTCGGGCACCAACCCGTCCGAGATCTACGGCGTTTTGAATCTGTCGATCCACGCGGACGGCGAGAACCGCAACACGTTCCGAAACGAAGTGGCCCAGGTCCGGATGGACACCAGCGACAAGCACAACGGGTCGTTCATCGCGACGCGCCGCGTCGACTTGGTGGGCGGCACCGCCTACCACTTCACGCTTTCTTCCCAGAAGACCTTTCCAAACATCGACACCACGATCAACAGCGGGCAGTTCCGCATTGAAGGGATCAAGGCATGACCATCACGCGCGACAGCTCCTGGAGCGTCTACGACCTATCGACTGGGTTGTTCACCGGCAAGGTCATCGGGGTACCGGATGACCAACTGGCCGCCAACATCCCACCCGGCTGCGATGCGGTGCTGGGCATCTACAACAGCCTGAAGAACAAGGTCGACTTGGCCACCAAAAACGTGGTGTATCGCCAGCCAGGCCCGCCCGCCGACACCGAGATGGCCACGTTCGTGCAGGACCCGGACACGGGCGCCTGGCTGGCCCAGCCCACGCTCAAGGCGACCAGGCTGGCAGCGCTGAACACCATCGACCTGGTGGCTGGTGCCGCACGGTTGCGCTACATCACCGACGTTCCTGGCCAGCAGGGCGTCTATCTCCAGAAGGCGGCCGAGGCCGAAGCATTCAAGGCCGCTGACTTCACCGGCGACGTGCCGCCCTACATCGAGGCCGAGGCCACGGCGACCGGCCAGACACCGCAGGACTCCGCCGAAAAGATCCTGGCCATCGCGCAGTCGTGGAGCAACACGATCAGCCCGGCCATCGAGCGCTACCGGATCAGCGGCAAAGCCGCGGTCGACGCGGCCACCGATGCCGCCGCCGTCCAAGACGCACGCAATGCCGCCGTCACCGCGCTGCAAGCCATCTGAACCACATCCCCACCTGAACCGTGATCCCCATGACCGAGAACCACAACCCCATTCAGATGCCTGCGCTCAAGGCCGTGACTGCCATCGGCGGCGCGGCCGCGGCGAACTACAGCTGGAGCGAGATCGCGTCGATCGCCGCTTTCCTCTACACCAGCCTCCTGATCTGCGAATGGATCTGGAAGCGCATGGTCAGACCGTTCGCTGAACGTCACGGCTGGATAACCCCGCGCCGGCGCCGACAGCTGCGCACTCGCTCGACCGACCTGGGAGAGCTCGATGGCTGACCCCCGCACCCTTGCCAGAGTCGGCGCGGCCGCGGTGGCCGCCATCGCGCTGGCCGGCCCGCTGGTGGGCATGTTTGAAGGGCGGGTGTTTCACACCTACCCGGACGTGGTGCACGGCTGGAAGGTGCCCACGGCGTGCGATGGCCACACCGGCCCCGAGCTGCGCCGCGGTCAACGCTTCACGTCAGCCGAGTGCGACGAGATGCGCGCAGTCGATCTGCGCCTGACCTTCGATCAGCTCGCGCCGTGCATGGACCTGGCGCTGCCGCCGAACGAGCTGGCCGCCTACTTGTCGCTCGCGTTCAACGTCGGCGCCGGGGCGGTCTGCCGATCGAGCATCCCGGTCAAGATCGCCGCCGGCAACCGGGCCGCCGCGTGCGCGACCATCACCCAGTTCTATCTGGCCGGCGGCCTCGACTGCCGGGACCCGGCGAACAACTGCATGGGCATCCCTCGCCGGCGCGCCGCCGAGCGGGACCTGTGCGAAACGCCATGATCCGCGAGCGCGTCATCGTCGCCTTCCGCGGCCGGACGCTGGTGTCCGAGATTCGGTTTTCACCGGACGGCCACGCCGGCGAGCACCCGCCCTTTTTCGCAGCCTGCAACCTGCTGTTCGAATCGCCGACCGTTGTCTGGATCAGCATGCTGAGCGGCGAGCCGGGCAGGGTGGGTCGCCGGCAGCTGCGCGAGCTGGCCGAGCTGCTGGTGCCGCGCGGCGTGGTCACCGTGATGGCCGAGCGCGCCGAGGGTCACCGCATCCCGCGCGCCGTCCAGCTCGAGAGTGGCGACTGGGCAATTCCTGCCGCAGCGTTCGCCAGGCGCGTGAAGGCCAGTACATGACCAGGATGTACCTCATCGCGGCCCTGGTGCTGGCGCTGCTGGCCGGCCTCGGCGTGCAGACCGTGCGCCTGGCAAATGCCCGCACCGCCACAGCCAAGGCCGAGACCGCGCTGGCCAACGAGAAAGCTGATCGGGCTGAAGACGTCCGGCACGCCGCGCAAGCCGCGCTCGTGCAAAGCGAAACCTACCGGGCCGAGGAACAGCGCCGCATCACGGCGCAGAAAGCACTCGACGATGACACCCACACGAAATTCGCCGCGGCGCAAGTTGACGCCGCTTCTGCTGCTGGTGCTGCTCAGCAGCTGCGCGAGCGCATTGCCGCCGTTACCGCCGCCGCCCGTCGCGCCGCCACGGATTCCGCCATTGCCGGCCAGCGCGCGGCAACCACCGACCCCATCGGAATGCTCGCCGACGTGCTCGGCCGGTGTGACGCGCGAGCGGGACTCCTGGCTGATCTCGCCGACCGACG
>JAQGMQ010000041.1 GCA_028292305.1 Rhodoferax sp. | reverse complement strand
CTTTGGGCGCGGAGAGCCCGGTCCACGATACGGCCGTGAAGCCGGGATAGCCCGACTCGGCCACGGTGGGCACGTCAGGGTACAGCGGATTGCGCTCGGCACTGGTCACCACCAGCGCCCGTACCTTGCCGGCCTTCACGAACGGCAGCACCGCATCCTGGTTGGTGAACATGCCCGGGATCTGGTTGGCCAACACGTCGTTCAGGGCCGGCGCACCGCCCTTGTAGGGGATGCCGACCATGTCGAGCCCGGCCACCTGCTTCAGGTATTCGGTGGTCACGTGGCCCGACGATGCGTTCACCTGGCCATAGCTGAACTTGCCCGGATTGGCCTTCACCCAGGCGATGAATTCCTTGAAGCTGCGGGCCGGAAAGTCGGGGTGCACCACCAGCACGTTCGGCCCCGCAGCCAGCTCCGACACATGCACGAAATCGCGCACCGAGTCGTAGGCCGGCTTGGGCGTGAAGCCGTGGATGATGGCGTTGCTGCCGATGCCCGACAGCAGCAGCGTGTAGCCGTTGGCCGGTGCCTTGGCCGCCTGGTCGGTGCCGATGGCGCCGCCGGCACCGCCCTTGTTGTCGACCACGAAGGCCTGCTTCAGCTGCTTGCCCAGCCCCTCGGCGATCAGCCGGCCCATGACGTCGCTGGTGCCGCCCGCCGGGAACGGCACGATGACCTTCACCGGCCGGTTGGGGTAGTCGGCCTGGGCCTGGGCGACCAGGGGCAAAGCCGTGGCGCAGACCGCCACCAGGGCGGTCAGCAGGGTGTTGGCAAACAGGCGCTGGGTCATGGGATGTGTCTCCTGAAAACGGGGGTTGGCGTGTTACCCGATTCAATCGGAGCCGCGGCTTCGCCGACAGTCAGGTAGACCCGTAGCCGCTGCGTGGCGTCCCGTCGGTTGGGACGAAAACGGCGCTTTGTTCTGATCGCTGGTCGACGGCCGAGTTGCCGGCCGCGTGGCCTGGCATCGGTGCGTCGCCAGGCCGCTGCGCCGCGCTCATGCCCGGGCCGCCGCGCCGCCCGTCTGCCACACGCCCGCCGCCTGCAGCAGGCCGCGGGTGTAGCCCAGCGCAAAGGCCATGAAGCGTTCACGCCCGTCATCGATGGTTGACACCGGCACATGGTCGGGGCACAACGGGCCGGTGTAGCCGCCGCGCTGGTAGGCCTGGATGGCCTGGAACATGTCGACATCGCCCTCGTCGGGAAACACCTCCTGGAAGTCCAGGTAGCCGCCGCGGATGTTGCGGAAGTGGACCATGAAGATACGGCCCGTGGCGGCGAATTCCTCGATCACCGGGATCATCGCCTTGGCCGGCTCGGCGAACATCTCGGCCACCGTGCCCTGGCAGAAATTCAGCCCATGCCGCGGGCTGCCTGACAACGCCAGGAACCGGCGCAGGCCGTCGGCCGAACCCACCACGTGTTCGATGCCGTTCAGGCCCCCCACGGGATAAGCCGGGTCGTGCGGATGGCAGGCCAGCCGCACGCCGGCCTTGTCGGCGGCGGGCACCAGGCCCTCGACCAGGAACTCGATCGCGTCCCAACCGGCCTTCTCGGACACCGGCGGCACCTCGCGCGCCATCTTCTGGCCGCAGAGTGCGGCGGAGGCCGAGCCGCCCTGTTCCTGGTTGCTCGGGTAACCCACGCCCCAGTAGGAATTCTGCCGGTCGCCCTCCTGCGAATACTCGGCATACACAAAGCCCGAGTTCTGCGCGCCGCCACGGCCCGGCTTGAGCCCGGTGCGGGTAATGCCGACCATCTGCAGGTTGTACTTGAGACAGGTGATGCCGGCGTCGGCCGCCTTCTGGATGTTGGCCGCCAGCATGGCGCGCTGCTTCTTCGCGCCTTCGAGGTCGGTCAGCGAGTCGAGCAGGACCGCGCCGACATCCAGCGCGAACACATCGAGCTTCAGCCCGAAGCCTTCGACCCAGCGGCGGTAGTCGGTCAGTTTCTGGGCGTCCCATGCGCTGACGCCGCCGCGGGCCGAGACCAGTTCGGTACCGCGGTTGTCGAGCACCACGCTTTGCACACCCAGCTGGGTCGACAGGCGCAGGCGCCGCTCATCGGGGTTGAGTAGTTGTTCGCTGATGTACACGGGCGTCTCCGGCAGTCATGAAAATGAACACCGATTCATTGTCATGGCCGCACCTGGCGCTGGCCCGCCCGCCGGGCTTCCCAATCTGCCGGCCGACCGCCGCCAATCCCAACACGTGGGACGAATGCCCGGCCCGAACGCAGGCGCAGTGCCGTGGCTTGGCGTGCGTGCCGTTGTCAACGGTCGTGGATACGCCCCAGGAACTGCCGGCTGCGTTCGCTGCCCTCTGCGCCGAAGAACCGGGCCGGTGTGGTGTCCTCCTGCACCTGGCCGCCTTCCATGAAGACGATGCGGTCGGCCACGTCCTGCGCGAAGCGGGTCTCGTGCGTCACGACCAGCATGGTCATGCCCTCGCGGGCCAGGTCGCGCATGACCTTGAGCACGTCGTCGCGCAGCTCCGGGTCGAGTGCCGAGGTGGGCTCGTCGAAGAAGATCACCTCCGGGTCCATGGCCAGCGCCCGGGCAATGGCCACACGCTGCTTCTGCCCGCCCGACAGGTGGCCCGGATAGGCGTCGGCCTTCTCGCGCAGGCCGACCTTGGCCAGCAAGTCGAGGCCGCGAATGCGGGCTGTGGCCTTCTTCTCGCCGCGCACCGAGAGCAGGCCTTCGATCACGTTGTCCAGTGCGGTCATGTGCGGAAACAGGTTGAACGACTGGAACACCATGGCCGTGCGCTGGCGGATCTCGAGGATCTTGCGGCGGGTGGCCGCGTCGGGTTTGGCGCCGGGGTCGTTGATCTCCACGCCGCAGACTTCGATGCGGCCGCGGTCGGGCATCTCGAGAAAGTTCAGCGAACGGATGAAGGTGGTCTTGCCCGAGCCCGACGGCCCCATGATCACCACCACCTCGCCCTTGGCGACGGTCAGGTCGACCTGCTTCAGCACCTGGTTGGCGCCGAAACTCTTGGCCAGACCGCGCACACGCAGGCTGCAGGAAACGGACGCGGTAGTCATTGGTAACGCCTCGAAAGCCGGCTTTCCAGCATGGTTTGCAGGATGGTCAGGATCTGGTTGATGAACCAGTAGATGGCGCCCACCATGAGGAACATCTCCATGTAGCGGAAGGTGGTGGCGCCGATCTGGTCGGCCACGCGGGTGAGCTCGACCACGGTCACGGTGGAGGCGAGCGAGGTGTCCTTCATCAGGCCGATGAGGCGGCTGCCCATGGGCGGCAATGCGATGCGAAAGGCCTGCGGCAGAATCACCCGGAACAGCGTCTTCCAGTAGCCCATGCCCATGGCCCAGGCGGCCTCCCACTGGCCCTTGTCCACGGCCATGATGCCCGAGCGGAAATTCTCGCTGAGGTAGGCCGCGGCGAACAGGCTCAGCGCCATCAGCGCCGCAGGGATCGGCCCGATCACGATGCCATAGCTCGGCAGGCCGAAGTAGATCAGCAGGATCTGGATCAGCAGCGGTGTGCCGCGAAAGATCGACACGTACGAAAACGCCAGCCAGCGCAGCGGCCTGAACGGCGAGATGCGCGCCAGCGCCACCAGCAGGCCCAGCACACAGCCGAAGAAGAAGGCCGAAAAGCCCAGGCCCAGCGTGACCACCACCGCCTTCTCCAACAGCGGCAGCGCGCGGTAGAACAGGTCGATCATGCCGATTCCAGCCGCGCCGCGTGGGCACTGAAAGCGGCCAGGCCGGCCTGCAGGTCGGCCATCAGCACGACCGGATCTTCGAGCCCGATCGACAGCCGGATCACGGGTTGGTCGGTGCGCGAGAACAGGCGGTTGGCCTGCAGTGCCGCCGGGTAGTAGGCCGCCAGGCTGTGCACGCCGCCCCAGCTGGCGCCGATGGCAAAGGTCTTCAGCGCGTCGAAGAAGCCATGGAAGGCCGGCTCGGGCGCGGGCTTGAGCACCAGCGAGAACAGGCAGCCATTGGTGCTGAAATCACGCTTCCACACCACGTGGCCGGGGTCGGACTCGAGCGGCGGATACAGCAGCTGCCGCACCGCCGGCTGGGCCTCGAGCCAACGTGCGATGCGCAGCGTGGCCGCACTCTGCGCCGCCAGCCGCACCGGCAGGGTCTCCAGGCCGCGCAGCACCAGGAAACAGTCGTCGGGGCTGACCTGCTGGCCGAGGATGCTCTGGGTCTCACGCAGCGTGGCGTAGTGGCCGGCGTCGTTCATGCTGATGCTGCCCATGAGCAGATCGGAATGGCCGCCCATGAACTTGGTCGCAGCCTCGATGCTGAAGTCCACGCCATGCGCCAGCGGCTGGAAGCCGAGCGGGCTGGCCCAGGTGTTGTCCATCATCGTCAACACGCCGTGCCGGCGGGCCACGGCGGCGATGGCCGGCGTGTCGTGCATTTCCATGGTCACGGTGCCCGGCGCTTCGAGGCAGACCATGCGGGTGTCGGGCCGGATCAGCGCCTCGATCCCGGCCCCGATCGACGGGTCGAAATACTCCACCGCCACCCCCATCGCCGCCAGCCATTTGTCGGCGAACGTCTTCAGTGCGCCATAACAGGCGGCTGACAACAGCAGGTGGTCGCCACCGCGCACAAAACCCATCACGGTGGTCATCAGCGCCGAGGCGCCCGATGGCGTGACCACGCAATGCCGGCCACCTTCGAGCGCGGCGATGCGGCTCTCCAGGCCGCGCGCCGTGGGGGTGCCGGTGATGCCATAGCTGAAGCCGTCGGGCTGGCGGTGCTTGCGCTGCACGAAGTCTTCGAGCGAGTCGAAGACCACCGTGGAGGCGCGCCACACTGCGGGCGACAGGCATGCAAATTGCATATTGGTATTAGCTCTATTGATTGAGTTCATCTAGCGTATTCAATGAGGTTATGTGGTCCGGCGTACCAGGCCAGTATTTGCGATCCACCTCATCAACTCAAGACTTCAAAAAAGTTACTTCATAAGCGGTAGTTATAGCTATGGAAATGCGCGACATCCAGGTGTTCAGGGCCGTGATGCAGGCCGGCACCACCAGCAAGGCGGCCACGCTGCTGGGCGTCTCCCAGCCTGCCGTGAGCCAGTCGGTACGCAAGCTGGAAACGGCTTCGGAACTGCGGCTGTTCGACCGCGTGCGCGGCCGGCTGGTGCCCA
>JAQGMQ010000022.1 GCA_028292305.1 Rhodoferax sp. | reverse complement strand
AACACCCCCAGCACGGTCAGCACCACGACCCGCGCGGCCGTGAAGAACGAGCTGCTGCAAGCCCAACGCCAGGGCTTCACCACCGCCACCAACTACCGGGACTACCCGGCCACGCCTTCCAACAGCGTGAAGACCCGCGCCCAGGTGCGCAGCGAATTGCTGCAGGCCCGTGCCGAAGGTTCCGCTGAAACCTACCAGCACTGAGCCCCCACGAGGTCCGCTCGCTGCGGACGGTTCAGCCAAAAGCCGGTCCTTTGTGGGCCGGTTTTTTTTTGTCCGACAGCGGTGACTTGGCAACGCGCACGCTGACCAGCTTGCCTGGTTTTATGTTTTTATTGCATACGTTCATCACGTCATGAAAATACAACGTCGCGGGTAAACACTTAAAAAATTGAATGGTTGATTGAACACAATCATGTCGCTTGAGTAAGTTGAATATTCAAAAAACAAGAGACAAAATTATGTTCACAATGAAAAGTGGTTCGGCGGCTTTGATCTTGGCCCTGGCGGCGTTCGGGGCGAACGCGGCGGTGACGATCACGGTGTCGTGCGGCACCGTGGGGCAAGACTTCGAGTTCTGCAAAAAAGCCACCGACGAGTGGAGCAAGAAGACCGGCAACACCGTCAAGCACCTGACGATCCCGCAGTCCACCTCCGACATCCTGGGCCTGTTCCGCCAGATGTTCGCCGCCAAGTCCACCGATGTGGACGTGATCACCGCCGACATCGTCTGGCCCGGCAGCCTGAAGGCCCACCTGCTCGACCTCACGCCCTACACCAAGGGGGCAGAGAAGGAACACTTCCCGGCCATCGTGGCCAACAACACCGTCGACGGCAAGCTGCTGGCCATGCCCTGGTTCACCGATGCCGGCGTGCTGTACTACCGCAAGGACCTGCTCGCCAAATACAACGAGAAGGCGCCCACCACCTGGGACGAACTCACCGCCACCGCCAGGAAGGTGATGGACGGCGAACGCAAGTCAGGCAATGCCGACATGCAGGGCTACGTGTTCCAGGCCAAGGCCTATGAAGGCCTGTCCTGCAACGCGCTCGAATGGATCGCCAGTTTTGGCGGCGGCGCCATCGTCGACGCATCCGGCAAGGTCACGGTCAACAACCCGCAGGCCGCCAAGGCCCTCGCCACCGCCGCCGGCTGGATCAACACCATCAGTCCCACCGGCGTGCTGAATTACGGCGAAGAAGACGCGCGTGGCGTGTTCCAGAAGGGCAACTCGGTCTTCATGCGCAACTGGCCCTATGCCTGGTCGCTGAGCCAGGGCGCCGACAGCCCGGTCAAGGACAAGGTCGGCGTGGTCGCGCTGCCCAAGGGCGCAGACGGCAAGAGTGCCGCCACGCTGGGCGGCTGGAACCTGGCCGTGGTCAGGTATTCGACGCACCCGGCCGAGGCCGCCGACCTGGTGATGTACCTCAGCAGCGCCGCCGTGCAAAAGGACCGCGCCATCCGCGGTTCGTACAACCCGACCATCCCCGCGCTCTACAAGGACGGCGAAGTGCTGAAGGCCAACCCCTTCTTCGGCACGTTGTACGACACCTTCACCAACGCCGTGCCGCGCCCGGCCACCCTGACCGGCGCCAAGTACAACGAAGTCTCGGCTGCCTTCTGGAACACCGCGCATGACGTGTTGTCCGGCGGCGTCAAAGCCGACGAAGGCCTGAAGAAGCTCGAAGCCAAGATCAATTCGATCCGCCGCGGACCGAGCTGGTAAGTCATCCGCCGCTGACGCGGCACGGCGCCGACCGGGCTTCTGCGTGCCCCGGCTGGCGTCGCCATGCCTGCCCGGCTTCACTGCCCGACTTCATCCCCGCTTCCGAAAGCCTCCCATGTCCAGCCCTAAATCCGCGCTCACGCAGGAACGCACCCGCAGCGCCTGGTTGTTCCTCGCGCCGACCTTGGTCGTGCTGCTGCTCGTGGCCGGCTGGCCGCTGTCGCGCACGATCTGGTTCAGCTTCACCGACGCCAGCCTGGACACCATCGGCGACGCCACCTACAAGATGGTCGGCCTGGCCAACTACTTCGGCGACTACGGGGTCTTCAACTTCGGCACGGCCGAAGGCTTCTGGCATACCGACTGGGGCATGGCCATCCGCAACACCTTCAAGTTCTCCCTCTTTTCGGTGGTGCTGGAGACGGTGCTCGGCGTGGTGTTCGCGCTGGTGCTCAACGCCGAATTCAAGGGCCGGGCGCTGGTGCGGGCCGCGGTGCTGGTGCCCTGGGCCATACCGACCATCGTCTCGGCCAAGATGTGGGCCTGGATCATGCACGACCAGTTCGGCGTGATGAACGCGATGCTCAAGAGCGCGCACCTCATCGACCACAACATCGCCTGGACGGCCGATCCCAACTACGCCCTGTGGTCGGTGGTGCTGGTCGACGTGTGGAAGACCACGCCCTTCATGGCGCTCCTGACACTGGCCGCGCTACAGATGTTGCCGCGCGACTGTTATGAGGCCGCTTACGTCGACGGCATCCACCCCGTCAAGGTGTTCTTCAAGGTGACGCTGCCGCTGATCTGGCCGGCGCTGATGGTGGCCGTGATCTTCCGCCTGCTCGACGCGCTGCGGGTGTTCGACATCATCTACGTGATGACCTCGAACAGCGTGGACACCATCAGCATGTCCGGCTTCGTGCGCCGCGAGATCGTCGACAACAACTACGTGGGTTATGGCTCGGCCGCGTCCACGGTGCTGTTTCTCATCATCGGCGCCTGCACGCTGCTGTACCTCAAGGTCTCGCGCGTCGACCTCGGCGGCAAGAAATAAAACAACCAAGCCCGAAGGACGACCCATGGACCTCACGACCCAAAGAGTGATCGGCAAGATCGGCCTGTATGCGCTGGTGACGGTGATCTGCCTGTTCTGCCTGTTCCCGTTCTACTTCGCGATCGTCACCTCGCTGAAGTCGGGCACCGAGCTGTTCAGCACTTCGCTGTGGCCCGATGCGCCGAGCCTGAAGAACTACATCGCGCTGTTCACCGTGCCCGAGCAGCCGTTCGGCCGGCACATCTTCAACTCGCTGGGCGTGTCGTTCCTGGTGGTGGTGGCCTCGCTGGCGCTGGGCGTCACCGCGGCCTATGCGCTGGGCCGCATCAGCTTTCGCGGCAAGGGCCTGCTGCTGATGTGTGTGCTCGCGGTGTCGATGTTCCCGCAGGTGGCGGTGCTGTCCGGCATGTTCGAGCTGATGCAGTACATCGGCTTCTACAACCACTGGTGGGGCCTCACGCTGCCCTACATGATCTTCACACTGCCGTTCACCGTGTGGGTGCTCACCACCTTCGTGCGCGACTTGCCCAAGGAGCTGGAAGAGGCCGCCATCATGGACGGCTGCAGCCCCTGGGCCATCATCACCAAGGTGTTCCTGCCGGTGATGTGGCCGGCGCTGGTCACCACCGGCCTGCTGGCCTTCATCGCCGCGTGGAACGAGTTCATGTTCGCGCTGACCTTCGTGCTGAACAACGCCGACCGCACCGTGCCGGTGTCGATCTCGCTGATCAGCGGTGCCGACAAATACGAAATCCCCTGGGGCAAGATCATGGCCGCCTCGGTGCTGGTGACGCTGCCGCTGATCGTGCTGGTGCTGGCCTTCCAGCGCAAGATCGTCGGTGGCCTCACCTCCGGCGCAGTCAAGGGCTGATGACATGAACCCATCATCCACGCCCCACGGCCCTGCCGCGCGCAACCCCGACTGGTGGCGCGGCGCCGTGCTGTACCAGGTCTATCCGCGCAGCTTCCAGGACAGCAACGGCGACGGCATCGGCGATCTGGCCGGCGTGGTGCAGCGCCTGCCGCACCTGGTCGAACTCGGCGTCGAGGCGCTGTGGCTGTCGCCGTTCTTCAAGAGCCCGATGAAGGACTTCGGCTACGACATCGCCGACTACAAGGACGTCGACCCGATCTTCGGCAGCCTGGCCGATTTCGACACCTTGGTGCAGGCCGCCCACGCGCAGGGCCTGAAGGTGCTGATCGACCAGGTCATGAGCCACTGCTCCGACCAGCATCCATGGTTCGTCGAATCTCGCGCCAGCCGCGACAACCCGCGCGCCGACTGGTTCGTCTGGGCCGACCCCAAGGCCGACGGCACGCCGCCGAACAACTGGCAGTCGATTTTTGGCGGCAGCGCCTGGCAATGGGACACGCGCCGGCGCCAGTACTACCTGCACAACTTCCTCACCAGCCAGCCCGACCTGAATTTCCACAACCCGCTGGTGCAGGAGGCCGCGCTCGACGCCGTGCGTTTCTGGCTCGAACGCGGCGTCGACGGCTTCCGCTTCGACGTGATCTGCTTCTGCTTCCACGACGCCTTGCTGCGCGACAACCCGCCGCGCACCCAGGCCGCCTACGACCCGGCCGTCAACACCGTCACGCCCTATGCCTGGCAACTGCACCAGTACGACAAGAGCCAGCCCGAGAACCTGGCCTTCCTGCGCCGCCTGCGCCAGCTGCTCGATGCCTATCCGGACATCGGCACCGTGGGCGAAGTCACCGACGACGACGCCCTGGTGCGCATCGCCGAATACACCGGCGGCGGCGACAAGCTGCACATGGCCTACAGCTTCGACCTGCTCGGCCCGCGCTGCGACGCGCCGTTTTTCCACGGCGTGATCGACCGCTTCGAGACGCCCGTGGTCGACGGCTGGGCCTGCTGGGCCGTGTCCAACCACGACGTGCACCGCGTCGCCACGCGCTGGCAAGTTGGTGGCGGCGCGGCGCTCAACGCGGCCTGGCAGCGGCTGGTGTTCGCCCTCCAGGCCTGTCTGCGCGGCTCGCTGTGCATCTACCAGGGCGACGAGCTGGGCCTGCCCGAGGTCGACGTGCCGTTCGAACAATTGCAAGACCCGTACGGGATCACCATGTGGCCCGAATACCGCGGCCGTGACGGCTGCCGCACACCGATGCCCTGGGACGCAGCGCTGCCGCATGCAGGCTTCAGCAACGGCGCCGCGCCGTGGTTGCCGGTAGCCGCCGAACACCTGCCGCTGGCCGCCGGGCAGGCCGACGCCGATCCGGCTTCGCTGCTGCATTTCTACCGCGCCACGCTGGCCTGGCGCCGCGCGCACCCGGTGCTGCGCGACGGCGCGCTCGACCTGTTGCCGGCCCACGCCTCGGTGCTGGCCTTCGTGCGCCATGGCGGCAGCCAGCCAGGTGCCGCGCCCGTGTTGTGCGTCTTCAACCTGGGGTCTGCGGCCGTTGACTACAGCTTGCCGGCCGCGCTGGCCAACGGCCGCGTCCATGGCTGGCAGGTGACGGGCGACATCGCCGCGCCGGCCACCCAGGCTGCCCGCCATGGTCAGAGCTTCACGCTGCCGCCCTACAGCGCCGCCTTCGCTTCCCTCCAACACCAACACTGACAGGAACACTGCATGTCTGCCATCCAGTTTCGCGGCGTCCACAAGCGTTACGACGGCGCCTCCGCCGACACCATCCGCAACGTCAACCTGGACATCGACGACGGCGAATTCGTCGTCTTCGTCGGGCCCTCGGGTTGCGGCAAGTCGACGCTGTTGCGCATGGTGGCCGGGCTGGAGGACATCAGCAGCGGCGAACTCTCGATCAAGGGCCGGCGTGTCAACGAAGTGCCGCCTTCGCGCCGCGGCGTGGCCATGGTGTTCCAGAGTTATGCGCTGTATCCGCACATGAGCGTCTACGACAACATGGCCTTTGGCCTCAAGCAGCTGAAGACCGAAGCCGCCACCGTCGACCAGCGCGTGCGCAAGGCCTCGAAGATCCTGCAGCTCGACCTGCTGCTGAAGCGCCTGCCGAAAGAATTGTCTGGCGGCCAGCGCCAGCGCGTGGCGATCGGCCGAGCCATCGTCCGCGAGCCCCAGGTGGTCCTGTACGACGAGCCCTTGTCCAACCTCGACGCCTCGTTGCGCGTGCAGACCCGCCTGGAGATCGCCAAGCTGCACAAGGACATCGGCACGGCCAGCATGATCTACGTGACCCACGACCAGGTCGAGGCCATGACGCTGGCCGACAAGATCGTGCTGCTGAACGCCGGCGAAGCCGTGCAGCGCGACGGCAGCGTGGCCCAGTTCGGCGCGCCGCTGGCGCTGTACCACCACCCGGTGAACAAGTTCGTGGCCGGCTTCATCGGCAGCCCGAAGATGAACTTCATCGCGGCGGTGCTGGCCGGCGGTACGGACGATTGCGCCACGGCGCTGGTTGGCGCCGTGCTGTGCAAGGCCGAGGTCAACGCGAGCCGGCTGACCGCCCGCAGCGAGGTCACGCTCGGTGTGCGGCCCGAGCACGTGCAGATCTCGACCAGCAGCGGCGACAACGTCGTCACCGGCCTGGTGGCCTTCCTGGAGCGCCTGGGCGAGGCCAGCTATGTCTATGTGCGGCTGTCGGGCGGCGAACTCGTGACCGTGCGCCAGACCGGCCACACCGAGCTCACGGTGGGCACGCCGATCAGCCTGTATTTCCCGCCCGATGCGCTGCACATGTTCGACGCCAACGACGTGGCGCAGAAGCGCACCTCGGCTGCGGCCACGCTCGGCCAGCCGCTGGTGGCCGGCGTGTCGATCTCGCGCACGAGCACGGTCGCGGCCTGACCGCGGCGCCGCCTTCATCCCGGCTTCTTTCCAGACTGTTCCGCCATGAAATCCAACGAACACATGCCGCACGACCACACACCGCTTGGTGTAGCCCCCTGGTGCCTGATCGACACCGGTTTCGACGCCGGACGGGCCGCCCTGCACGAGACGCTGTTCTGCGTCGGCAACGGCCGCATCGGGCTGCGCGGCGCGCACGAGGAGGGCGCCTGCTGGCCCGGCACCGAGCAGGACGCCATCTACATCAACGGCTTCCATGACGTGGAAGACATCCACTACCCGGAGAACGCCCACAGCCTGCCGCGGCAGAACCAGTTCATCGTCGCCGTGCCGAACGGCAAGGCCGTGTGGTGGCGCATCGACGAAGAGACCTTCGACCCGCGCACCGGTGTGATCGAGGGCTTTGAGCGCACGCTCGACTTCGAAAGCGGCATGTTGACCCGCGCCTTCGTCTGGGTTTCACCCAACGGCCGGCGCGTGGCCGTGACCAGCCACCGCATGGTCAGCTTCGAGCGCGAGGCCGTCTGCGCGCTGCGGTATGAGATCCGCGTGCTCGACGGCGCGGCGCGCATCACCATCAGCTCGGCCATCGACGCCCGCGCCCACGAGATGGAGGCCAGCGACGACCCCCGCGTGGGCTCGGCCAACGCGGCCAAGGCGCTGGTCGAAGTGGCCGCGGAACGCATGCTCGGCCAGGTGGTGCTGTTGCACCGCGCCAAACACAGCGGCCTGGCGGTTGCCACCGCGCTGCACAGCCAGCTGCGCACCGAAAAACACGGTCTGGCCAGCGGCGAGGACGCGGGCGCGGCCGCCTGCCTGGGCCACCGCTTCGAGGTCGAGGTGGTACAGGGCGAATGCCTGCAGCTGGACAAGACCTTCGGCTTCGTGACGTCGCAGCATGCGGCGCAGGACGAGCTGATGGCGCTCGCGTCGCGCGCGGTGGACGAAGCGGCGCTGGCCGGCTTCGATCTGCTGTGTGCCGAGCAGCGCGCCTACCTGTGGCGCTTCTGGCAGGACGCCGACGTGCGCATCGAAGGGGACGACGCGATGCAGCAGGGCCTGCGCTTCAACCTGC
>JAQGMQ010000019.1 GCA_028292305.1 Rhodoferax sp. | reverse complement strand
GCTTGGGGCTCCCGGGGAGATGTCATTATCTACCGGGGACCGCGGGTGTTGGGCGGCCCTATTGAACGACCCTTCGCAAGCCTGTGACCTGGCTCAGCCCGTACGCGGTTGCCGCCGACAGCACATACGCCGCTGCGGCTGGCACGACCCACGCCGACTCGAAATGCGTGGGGCCGCAGCCCAGCATTTCCAGTGCGTCGATCCAGAAAGGATGCACGCCGTAAATTCCGAGACTGATGCGCGCCAGCGGTTGGCTGCATCGCAAAAGTGCATGGTTCTGCGGTACGCGCAAGACGGCGAGAAACAGGCAGAACGTCAGCGCCATCGCGAATGGTGCACGGTTGCTGTAGAACAGCACAAAAGCCCAGTCACCCAGACGCTTGTCGAGCAGCGCCACGCCGATGGCCATCGCTGCGACTGAGGCAAGCGGCACGTTCCACAACAAAGCGTAGGGCAGGCGAGGGCGATCTCGGTACAGCAGGTAGCCTCCCAAGAAGTACACGATGAACAGCGGCGACAGCCCGATGAAGCTCGCGTGCATGGTCTGCTGAAGCGTCTGTGTGGCGGCCTCGGTGCAGGTCAACGCAGCGCAGATGGCCAGCGCGTAGTACTGCACGGGGCGGTGCCTGGGCGAACGCACCAGCATGCGCAGCGCGGGCGCCATGAGGTACAGGCCGAGCATCATGTAGACGAACCAGAGATGGTAGGACGGCATGCCCTGCACCACGTCCTTGGCTGCACTTTCCCAGGTGATGTCGGCCCCGCGCAAGGCGCGCCACGCAAAATAGAACAGGCTCCAGAAGACGATCATCGGCAGCAGGCGCGCGAAGCGCTGCCGTACGAATTCGACAGGCTTGTCCTCGGAATGCCGGGCCAGCAATAACGCCCCGCTGACCATCACGAAAATGGCGCTGCCATAACGTCCGGCAGCATTGCTGATGTTGGCAAGCCACCAGCCCACGTGGTCCATGTCGACGTCGTTGACGCGTTCGGCGGTGCTGTGCACCACCACGACGCCGATGGAGCCGAGCACTTTCAGCAGACCGAAGCGCGGATCGACGTCGGCAAGGGCGCTGGAGGCTGCGCGGGCCGGCGTAGGCGCGGTCGCAGCCGACGTCACAACCGGCACGGGTGCCATGTGCCTTGGTGAAACGAAGGAGTTTTTCATCGCGGTATCTCCGTACCCAGATGCCGCGCGTGCTTGCACTATTCGTGCCAGGCCGAAGAGCGCGGCCTCAGTGGTCCCGCGGCTTGGCCAACTGAAACTGCAAATGCGCCTTTACCGCCGGCCACTCGCTGGCCACGATGCTGTAGACCACGGTGTCCCGCAAGCTGCCGTTCGGCGCAACCTGGTGGCTGCGCAGAATGCCGTCCTGCTTGGCCCCCAGGCGCTCGATGGCCTTGCGGCTCTGGTGGTTGAAGAAGTGGGTGCGGAATTCGACGGCGATGCAATCCAGTTGCTCGAATGCGTGGCCCAGCAGCATCAGCTTGCAGTCGGTGTTGAGCCCGCCGCGCTGTACGCTCTTGCGGTACCAGGTCGAACCGATCTCGACCCGGCGGTTGGCGGTGTCCACGTTCATATACGTGGTCATGCCGGCGAACTGGCCCGTGGGCGTGCGCACCGCGAACGGCAGCATCAGGCCCTTGGCCTGCAGGTCGAGCCGGCGCGCGATCTCGGCCTGCATCTTGTCGGGCGCCGGGATGGCGGTGTACCAGAGCTGCCACATGTCGCCGTCGCGGACGGCTTCGATGGCTTCGTCAACGTGTGATGAGGCCAGCGGTTCCAGCGTGGCGTGCCGGCCGGTGAGGGTGATGGGTTCGAGGAAGGCCATGCTGCCTCGATCAGCGGTTGTGGCGTTGCATGAAGACCAGCTTTTCGAACAGCGTCACGTCCTGTTCGTTCTTCAACAACGCGCCCACCAGCGGCGGTACCGCCACCTTGTCGTCCTTGCTTTGCAGCGCCTCGGCGGGAATGTCCTCGGCCACCAGCAGCTTGAGCCAGTCGAGCAGTTCGCTGGTCGATGGCTTCTTCTTCAGACCGGGCAGGTTGCGCACGTCGTAGAAGGTTTTCATGGCTGCCGTCAGCAGCTCTTTCTTGAGCCCGGGGAAGTGCACGTCGATGATTTGCTGCATCGTCGTGGCATCGGGGAACTTGATGTAGTGGAAGAAGCAGCGCCGCAAGAACGCATCGGGCAGCTCCTTCTCGTTGTTCGAGGTGATGAACACCAGCGGCCGGTGCTTGGCGCGGATCAGCTCGCGGGTCTCGTAGCAGTAGAACTCCATGCGGTCGATCTCGCGCAGCAGATCGTTCGGGAACTCGATGTCGGCCTTGTCGATCTCGTCGATCAGCAGCGCCACCGGCGTGTCGGAGGTGAAGGCCTGCCACAACACACCTTTGACGATGTAGTTGTGGATGTCCTTGACGCGTTCGCCGCCGTCCACGTCGGACAGCTGCGAGTCGCGCAGGCGGCTCACGGCGTCGTATTCATACAGGCCCTGTTGCGCCTTGGTGGTCGACTTGATGTGCCATTGCAACAGCGGCAACTTCAGCGCCTGGGCCACTTCCTCGGCCAGCATGGTCTTGCCGGTGCCCGGTTCGCCCTTCACCAGCAGCGGGCGCTGCAGCGTGGCGGCCGCGTTCACGGCGAGCATCAGATCTTGGGTGGCAACGTAGTTGTCGGAACCTTGGAACTTCATGGATTTGGGGCTGTGGTAGCTTGAAGACGGTGGGCGTGGGGTCGAAACAGCTTGTCTGCCGCTGATGATCGCCGGATATACTCGAAGGTTAATCAGGGGTGATTAAGAGGCTCGTTTTTTCTCTAGATTGTGCGCGCAAAATGAACAAGATGTTGACCACGGTATTCGCGTTGGCTGTCTCTGCAGTGACGGCCGTTTCCAGTGCCCAGGAGATCAAGGGCGACGCCAAGGCAGGCCAGGCCAAGATCGACATGTGCATCGGCTGCCATGGCATCAAGGGCTACCAGGCCAGCTTTCCCGAAGTGCACAAGGTGCCGATGATCTCGGGCCAGGGCGCCAAATACATCGTCTCCGCCCTGAGCGCCTACAAGGCCGGCGACCGCCGCCACCCCACGATGCGCGGCATCGCCGACTCCCTGACCGACCAGGACATGGCCGACGTGGCCGCCTACTACAGCGCCAGCGGCGTGGTCGAAGGCGCAACGGTGCCGGCCGAGCCCAGCGTCAAGCCCAGCGCGCAAGTGCAGGCCCTGCTGACCAAAGGCAACTGCGTGTCGTGCCATGGCGCCAATTTCGACAAGCCGATCGACCCCAGCTATCCCAAGATCGCCGGCCAGCACGCCGATTACCTGTTCGTCGCGCTCAAGGCCTACAAGACCGAGAACCACCCGCTGGTGGGCCGCTCGAATGCCGTGATGGGTGGCGTGGCCAAGCAGTTCTCAAATGCCGAACTCAAGGCGCTGGCGGGTTATGTGCACTCGCTGGATACCGATCTGAAAACGGTGCCAGAGTCGCGATTCCGCTGATCCGGCAGCTGCCGGCGTATTGAAAAAGCCCGCCGAGCGCGGGCTTTTTTGCGTCTGGCCGGCGTCGACTAATCCGTGGTGGCCCGGCGCTGGACCGCATCCACATAGGCGTCGCCATCGGGCGGGCGGCCGGCGCGCTGGCTCTCCCACAAGGTCTGACCCAGGCATTCCATGGCTTCGTGGTGCGCGGCATGCAGTGAGTCGCGGCGGTGCGTCAGCAACTCGACGGCCTGGCGGATGCCGCGCGGCTGGTCGATCGAACATTGTTCGCTCAGCGAAAGGTGCATCGACAAGTGCAGGAAGGGGTTCTCGCGCGACGCGTCGGCGTCGGCCATGCGCGCCAGGGCGACGTCCACGTCCTGCAGTTCGGCATGGTATTCGGGGTGCTCGGCCAGCCACTGGCTAGCTATGATTTCAATAGCTTCCATGGCTTGCCCGTTCTGCGATTTGTCATACACGGCGCAGAAGAATCGGCGGACATCGGCTTGGGAGGGGTTGAACATGAAAGCAAGCGTAGCACGCAGCGCTTTTCCCTTGCAGGCCAGGCAATTAGCTGAAGCGGCGCCGTCCTACGTCTGCTTTGCGCGGCTGAACTTACATTGCCTCACACCGGTTGTGCGCTTGCGCCAGCGGGTCACCCTTCAAACGGCCATTGGCCCAGAAAGATAAAAACATGAACGCAATACGCATCGTCGGCATCGTGCTGGTCATTGGCGGCATCGTCGGCTTCTTCACCGGCGGCTTCAACTTCACCAAGGAAAGCACGGCCGCCAAGATCGGCCCGCTGGAGTTGACCGTGAAGGAGAAAGAATCGGTGAACATTCCGCAGTGGCTCAGCATCGGCGTGGCGGTTGCCGGCGCCTTGATGCTGGTGGCGGGCACGCGCAAGTCCTGAGGTGTTGGAAAACTGATTTCCAGCCCGAGCCTTGAGCCGGGCCGAAGCCCGCGCCACACTGCCGACCTTGGCTGCACACCGCTGCCTCATCGGATGTGGACATGTCGGCTTCGAACCAGGATTTCGTTTTCACCAGCTTCCCGCAGCGCGTCGTTTTCGGTGCAGGGCGGCTGAAGCAACTCGCTGACGAGATCGAACGCCTGGGCGCCCGCAAAGCCCTGGTGCTGTGCACCCCCGAACAGCGCGGCCAGGCCGAACGCGTGGCCGACCTGATCGGCGCCCGCGCCGCCGGCATCTTCGACCAGGCCGTGATGCACGTGCCTATCGAGTCGGCGCGCGCCGCCCGCGCCGAGGCCGCGCGGCTCGGTGCCGACTGCGCGGTGGCCATCGGCGGCGGCTCCACCACGGGGCTGGGCAAGGCGATTGCGCTCGACTCGGGTCTGCCGATCCTGGCCATCCCCACCACCTACGCGGGCTCGGAAATGACGCCGATCTACGGCATCACCGAGGCCGGCCTCAAGAAGACCGGCCGTGACCCGCGGGTATTGCCACGCACCGTGATTTACGACCCTGAACTCACGCTGACCCTGCCGCCGCAGATCAGCCTGACGAGTGGCATCAACGCCATCGCCCATGCGGCGGAAGGCCTGTATGCGGAAGATGCCAACCCGATCACCAACCTCATGGCCGAGGAAGGCATAGCCGCATTGGGACGGGCGCTACCGGTGGTCTCTGGCCGCGCAGGCACCTCCGACATGCTGGCCGCGCGTTCCGACGCGCTGTACGGCGCCTGGCTGTGCGGTGCCGTGCTGGGCAGCGTGGCGATGGCGCTTCACCACAAGCTGTGCCACACGTTGGGCGGCACGTTTGATCTGCCACATGCGGCGACCCACACGGCGGTGCTTCCGCATGCGCTGGCGTACAACGCCCCGCACGCGCCCGAAGCCATGCGGCGGGTCGCGCGTGCGTTGGGCGGTCAAAGCGCGGCCCGGGCGGTGTATGACCTGGCGCGGGATAACGGGGCGGTGATGGGGTTGCGGGATCTGGGGCTTGCTGAAGGTGAGCTGGACAGGGCTTGTGCGCTGGTGTTGCAGAACCGGTATCCGAATCCTCGGGGGTTGGAGGCGGGGGCAATACGGCGGTTGTTGCAGGA